>JAEZGR010000175.1 GCA_023437255.1 Pseudomonadota bacterium
GCCCTTGCCCCGCCACCCCGAAGGTCTGCCGCAGGCAGACGAGGCCAGCACCGCTCACAGCCGCCAGGTCGAGGCCCGCCTGCTCGACATGATCGCGCGGGAACCCGACGACTTCCTGCCCTTCGACGCCTGGATGGGCCAGGCTCTCTACGCGCCGGGTCTCGGCTATTACGCTGCGGGCAACACCAAGTTCGGTGCCAGCACGCCGACCGGGGATTTCACGACCGCGCCTGAAATGACGCCTGTCTTCGGCGAGCTCCTCGCCACCCAGGTCGCGGCCATTCTTCAGGCCACGGGTTCTCGCAGCGTGCTCGAGTTCGGTGCCGGCACAGGAGCGCTGGCGGCAGCACTGATTCCCGCACTGCAGCGCCTCGGCATCGAGCCAGAGTATCGGATTCTTGAACTGTCGGCCGACCTGCGGGCCCGTCAGGAGCAACGCCTGGCCCCCCTGAAGGCCAAGGTGACGTGGCTGGACGCGTTGCCCGACGCCTTTGAGGGTTGCGTGCTTGCAAACGAGGTCCTCGATGCCATGCCTGTCACCCTGTTTCGCTGGAACGAGGCCGGCGCACTCATGGAACTGGGGGTGCAGGCAGCGCCCGGCGCGGCCCCACCCTTCGCCTGGGCCGAACGGCCGGCCCACCCACAGCTGCACGACGCGGTGTCGCAGCGCATGCCCCCCTTGCCCGGCTACCGTTCCGAAATCAATCTGCAGGCCGAGGCCTGGGTGCGGCAGATGGGCCAGTGGCTGAAGCGCGGTGCGGCCCTGCTGATCGATTATGGATTTCCGCAGCGGGAGTACTACCATCCGCAGCGCAACACGGGCACCCTCATGTGCCACTTCCGCCATCACAGCCACGGTGAAGCGCTCGTGCTGGCAGGCATACAGGACATCACCGCACACGTGGATTTCACCGCCATGGCCGACGCGGCGCTTGAAGGCGGCCTCGACGTGCTGGGCTATGCCTCGCAGGCGCGCTTCCTGTTGAACTGCGGATTGCCGCAGGTGTTGCAGACAGTCACGCACGACCCCACTGCGCCCGGAGCGAATGCGACGCTCTCAGCGGTACAGAAGCTCATTTCAGAAGCGGAGATGGGAGAGCTTTTCAAGGTGCTGGCCATCGGCCGCGATATTGATCCGCCGCTGCTGGGTTTCCTGCGCGGAGATCGGCGTGATACTTTGTAGAAACGTGAAGGCGGGTGCGTCAGGCCTGTAACGCCGCGGCAAGCGCGTGCAGACGCGCCTCTCTCACCGCATCGGGGATCCGGCTCTTGTCGGCACATGCTCGGGCAATGGCACCCGCGTCCACCTGCCTGACAGTGCGTGCAAGGCGCTGCCATTCCTGCTCGTCCACATCGCGCACGCATGTACAGGCACGCAGCAGTTCGTCGAAGCGCTCGGGCTTGCGCAAGACATCGCAGCGCTCCAGCAGCGCGAGCACCTGATGCGGATCACGGGCATCCAGGCCCGTCAGCATCTCGCGCAGCAAAAGCGCGTGCGACGTGCATTCAGACGGCGCACGCAATGCCTGGCCCAGCTCTGCAACCGGCTCGGTGAGCCGGCACAGAATGGCGTAACGCGATTCGAGCGGCAGGCCACGCTCGTGAGCGCAGCTCAACTCGCGCCCGATGTCGGCGCTGTACGCCAGCTGGGGCATCACCCGTGCAAGCGCACCGGTCTGTTCCAAGACCTCGAACATCCGGCCCGGTTGGGCAGCCATCAGGCCTTTTGCCGTCTCCTGCCACACCCGTTCGGCGACCAACGCATCGACTTCACCTGATTCGACCAGGCTCCGCGCCAGCGCCAGGGTCTCAGGCGCAATCGAAAAATCGGGAAAGCGGGCAGCAAAGCGTGCCAGCCTGAGAAGGCGAACGGGGTCCTCGGAAAAGGCCTCGCCCACATGGCGCAAGACACGCGCCTGCAGATCGGCCAGACCCCCACATGGATCGACCAGCGTGCCATCAGCACGACGGGCGATGGCATTGATGGTGAGGTCGCGCCGCTGCAGGTCGTCTTCAAGCGTGACATCGGTGCCGGTATGGAACGTGAAACCCTTGTAACCCCGCCCCGACTTGCGTTCGGTGCGGGCGAGCGCAAACTCTTCTTTGCTGCGAGGATGCAGGAACACCGGAAAATCGCCACCCACGGGAATGAAGCCGCGCGCCGCCATGTCTTCGGGGGTGGCGCCCACCACCACCCTGTCGCGGTCGCGGGCCGGCTGATTCAGCAGCGCGTCGCGGACGGCGCCGCCGACCACGTAGGCCTGCAGGCCGTTCAGCAAGGGGTCATTGGCAGGCCCCCCGGATCCAGCGCTGCCCTGCGTCACGCTCACGGCAATGCCACCTTGCGATTCGCTGCGGGCGTGATGACACCCAGCCTCTCTTTCAGACGTTGCGGCTGCCCGCTGAACAGCGTGGCGTAGTACACCGCATTGGACATCACGTTCTTGACGTACAGGCGGGTTTCGGTAAAGGGAATCGTTTCGGCGAAAATGGCACCTTCAACGGGCGCAGCCAGCTTGGCGCGCCACTGCACCGGCCGCCCGGGCCCGGCGTTATAGCCGGCCGTGGCCAGCACCTCGGACCCGTTCAGGTCATTCAGCACCATGCGCAGATAGTTGGTGCCCAGAACGGTGTTCACCTCAAACTCATTGACCCGCGACGGGTGGAAGTCTTTCATGCCGATCTTGCGCGCCACCCATTTGGCGGTGGCCGGCATGAGCTGCATGAGGCCGGAGGCACCCACGCGCGACCGGGCGTCGGTAATGAACCGTGACTCCTGGCGGATCACCCCGTATACCCAGGCCGGATCGAGGTCGATTTCGCGCGCCTTCTTGGAGACCTCGCCCGAGAACGGGGCAATGAAGCGCTGGGAGAGGTCGATCTCCTTTTCGGTGCGCAGCGAGGTGTTCACCACCCGGTCGTAGATATGCTTCTCGCGTGCAAATTCGGCCGCCGCCAGCAGTTGCCGGTCATTCATGCCGCGCAGATTGAAGTTCCACTCCGGCACGGCTTCGGGCCGCCAGCCGAGTTCAAACAGGGCCACGGCCCGTTGCAGACCCGGGTGGTTGCGGGCCTCTTCAAGTTCGGCCGCGGTAACCTGCGCGGGTGTGGGAGGCAGCGGCTGGGGATGCCCCAGCTCCTCGCTCGCAAGCTGGCCATAGAAGCTGAGGTCGTTGGCAATGCGACGGTAGTGTTCCAGTGCCGCCATCTGATTGCCCTGCGCATGCAGGGCACGCGCGTACCAGTAAACCCAAACGGGTTCGGCCGCCTGAGCGGCCGACATGCGGCGGATCGCCTTGGCGACCTCGTTCCAGTCTATGGCCGGTTGACGCAACTCGGCACGGACCTGCCATGCATGGTTGTAGTCGGTCATGCGGAAGTTGCCCGACTTTCGGTACCAGCGGGCCGCATCAAGTTCGACGTTCAGCGCCGCCACCAGGCCGAACTGGCTCCACACCCACTCCATATAGGGCCGCGGCAGATGCCCTTCCCAGTTCTTCTCGACCCAGGCCGCGTTCTCGAGGCGTTTGTCGCCGTATGCCAGACGCGACAACGCGATGGCCACCAACTCAAGCTCGGCCGGGCTGCGTGGCACGGCACGCCCCTCGAGCCATTTGCGAGGGTTGTCCATGATCGCGGAGTAATCGCGCATCTGCGTGCCGTTGAACATCACGGCCGCAATGCGGCGCGAAGTCTGGTGGCGGTTCGTTTCGAGCGAGGCACGCAGCAGTTGCTGAACGTCGGACCAGCCGATGACGCGTCGCTCATAGAATTGATCGAGCATGCTCCAGCAGGCGGTATTCGCACTGAAAGCGTCGGTCGCGTCGGCGGGCCGCACCTTGCGCCCGTTCATGTGCTGGGCCATCAGAAGGGTGCAGCGGATTTCGGAATTTTCGACCTCGACCGGGGCGAGCGCCAGAACCTGGGCGTAATCACCGGCACGACCGGCCGCCACCATCCATTCGCCCTTGAGGCGGTCGGCAAGGTAGGCATCGTGGTTGCGGGCGAAGAAGGCCTGAATCTCGTCGACCGGGATCGGCTGGGCGGGATCGAGCAGGCGCTGGCGCAGCGACCAGTAGCGCGCATACGTGCCCAACACCGGGTCACGGTCGGCCTGCGCAATGAGCCCGCGCAGCCGCTCCCATTGCTTGCCTTGCATGGCCGCACGCGCCTGTACGACCGCTTCGCGCGCATCGGGGGGCACCACAAGCCGCACCGGCTCCGCCTGGCGCCGTTGACGCGGCGCCGCCGCCTGCGCCATGCCACCCGCACTACGCTCATCGACGAGCGTCTGACGCAGATCGACGGTCTCCATGACGGCGCTGACCTGAGCCTGTGAGCTGTGGCCGCCGCAACCGGCCAGCCCCACTGCACACAGCAGCAGGGCCAGACCGCGCCGGCCCCATGGGTACCCGAGCGTCGGCCCCTGGCGCTCCGCCATGGTTTGCCGATACATTGGCCTATTGGCTATCATCTTGCATCCTTCCTACCTGACACCGCCATGAACGAGAACAAAGAGAATAACGCAGCTGAACTGCGTGCGCGACTCAAAGCGCTGCGGGCTGCGCAACACCCGCTCGACAGCAATCGCGGTGCGCTTTTGATCCGCGGCCGCCTGTACACCTGGCTGGCCACCAACGTGAGCCGGCTGCGCGAGGAAGGCCGCCCCGTGCCGCGCCATATCGCCGCCTTCTGGGCGATGCCCGAAGAACCCCAGCTTCAGCCCCTGCTGCGCCAGTGGGTGGAGGAAGACGGTTACGAAGTGTCGCTGCCTGTCGTGGCAACGGCCAACGCTCCGCTGGAATTTCATGAGTGGCGCCCCGATTCCCCCATGCGCGCCGGCGCCTATGGCATACAGGAACCCGTGACAAAGAAGGCGCCGTTGCCTGACATCGTGCTGGTACCCACACTGGGTTACACGCGCCAGGGTGACCGGGTGGGCTACGGGGGCGGCTACTACGACCGCACCCTGTCGGCGCTGAAGCAATCGGACCACCCCTTCGTGACGATAGGCATTGCCTGGGCCACCGGCGACCTGAGCGAACTCGATCACGCGCCTCAGCCGCATGACGTGCGCCTGGACGGCGTGCTTACAGACAAGGGCTGGGCCGTACCCGCGCCCTCGCTGTAAGTCGGCCCGCTCAGGCGGGCACTGCCGCCACGTTCAGGCGTTGCCAGACGGCGAGCGTGGCCTCTGCATTGTTCAGCGTGTAAAAATGCAGACCGGGTGCACCCTGGTCGAGCAGGCGTTGCGCCATGCCGGCCACGAACTCGGCACCGAAGGCGCGTAGCGACGCCATGTCATCACCATAATCAACCAGACGCGCCTCGAGCCAGCGCGGAATTTCTGCCCCGCACATGTTCGAGAAACGGGCGAGCTGCTTGTGATTGGTGATGGGCATGATGCCCGGCACGATCGGAATATCGACCCCTTTGGCCCGTACGCGATCGACGAAATCGAAATAGGCGTCGGTGTTGAAGAAGTATTGGGTGATCGCGCCGTCGGCGCCGGCCCTGACCTTGCCCACGAAGTGCTCGAGATCCTTGGCGGCACTGCCCGCCTGGGGATGCACTTCGGGGTAGGCCGCCACTTCGATCTGGAACCAGTCGCCGCTATGCTCGCGAATCAGACGCACCAGTTCGTCGGCATAATGCACTTCACCCGGATGGCGACCCATGCCCGAAGGCAGGTCGCCACGCAGGGCGACGATACGCCGAATGCCCTGCGTACGGTAACCGTCGAGAATCTCGATGAGTTCGGCACGGGTGGAACCGATGCAAGACAGGTGCGGTGCAGTGTCGCAGCCCAGCGATTGCATGAGTTTTACCGTGTCGGCCGTACCGGCACGGGTTGAACCGCCGGCGCCGTAAGTGACGCTGACATAAGCCGGGTTGTGTTCAACGAGGCGGCGGGC
>JAEZGR010000214.1 GCA_023437255.1 Pseudomonadota bacterium
GCACCAGCACCCACAACAGGGGCCGCCCCGCAAACTGTTCGATCACCCCGGGCGACTGGCTGTACAGCAGCCACAACGCCACCGGCAGCAGCCACAGCATGTCGAACCACAGACCCACGAGCGAGCCGAACCGCAGGCGGCGGCGCAGCATGAAGTAAGGCGGGTAACCGAGCGCCACCACGGCCGTCGGCCATGAAACGGCCCCCACGCGCAACAGCTCGTGGCCCACCCCGATAGCAGCCATGGCAACGGCCGCCTTCTGAAAGGGCGTCAGACGCTCTCCGTAGACCACCCGCCCCACGACCACCATCACCAGCGGCAAAAGAAAATAGCCCAGCGATACGTCGAGCCCGTAGCCGTGCAACGGTGCCCATACGAAGAGAAGCAGCTGAACGCCGATCAGCGCGCCGCAGATGAACAGCGCCGCCCACAACCACGGCTCTGTGCGCAAGCGTCGGTGCACCGCGTGTATGCTTTCCCAGTCGCGTGCCCGCGTGATGAGCAGCGCCACAAATGGCAAGGCCAGCACCACCCGCCACGCAAAGATGCTGGCGCCCGACAGGGGATGCAGCACGGTGGCATAGTAATAGAGCAGCGCGAACAAGAACGACGAAGCAACTGAAAGGACAACGCCTTGTTTCAAGGCTCGCTCCTGTACAGACGATTCAGGCGGAACAGCCGTTCCCGCTTGAGTACTGCCTCGAGTGTATCGGGGGTCCGCCCGGGGGCGGCCGCCATGACAGGCACCTGGGGCACGATCGTGCGCATGAGCGCCGGATGCGCAGCATGGTAGCGCACCAGCAGCTCATCGGGTTCATGCAGGGTCAGCCCATAGCCACGCAGCTCGGTACGGTTGAAATCGCGCGTGTTGCGCGTCACGATCGCCGCTGTGCGCGTCGGGTGCCGGCCCTTCGCGGCACGCCCGGCGGCGATCACGTGCCAGTCTTTCGGGTCGCTGCGATGCAGGCCGGCCTCATGCCCGCTCACATCGCCCTGGTCCGCCTGTGGAAAGGCGCTCTGCAGTGCCGCCCACTGCGCGTCGATGTCGTCTTGTGCGACACCCCAGATTCGCGCAGCATTGCGCCGCCATTCTTCGCCGATGCGCTGGCTCCAGACGGGCACGAAACAGCCTTCGTCGGCCAGCGCCAGAAAGACGCGCCGCAGCACATTGGAAAGCAGCACACAGGTATCGAGTACCAGAACGCCTGGCAGGCCGCGTGTGGCCGCCGGAGGCGCTTCAAAAACCACCGCCATCAGGAATACCGCTGTAGTTCGAGCATCACCGTGCGCGTGCGCAGGGGTCGCCCCAATAGTTCATCAAGCCGCGCACGCAGCACGGGGCGCATGCGTCGTTCTTCGGCCACGTCATCGAACGCCGGCATGTCGCCGCCCAGGCCATAGCCCGTTTCCTCGAGCAGTGTCCATTCGAAACGGCGCAGCGCGCCTGCAGCACTGGCGCCCTCTTCCAGCGCCTTCAGCGCCAGGTCGTAGGCGTCGTACAGCACAGGGTGGGGGTCTTCGCGCGGCAGCATGCGCAGCAGGAGTTCATTCATGTACCAGGCGGACATCAGCGCCCGGCCGCGCAGCTGGCGGATGCCGGCGAGTTCGGCCCGCGTGAGCGTCTTGACCTCGCCGCCGCCGGACCATGAAACAATCATTGGCTGGAAGGCGACAAGCACGGCGCGCAATGCGGAATACGGGCGTTTGGCCCCTTTGGCCACCATGGCCACATTGCCGTGCTCGCGCGTGAAGATCTGAACGATCAGTGAGGTTTCACGCCATGCGGAGCTGTGCAACAGGTAAGCGCCGACATGGCTTACGCGCTGCCCCCGGCTACTCATACCCCAGGTCGCGCAATGCGCTCTCGCGCTCCGACCAGCCCTTGCGCACCTTGATGTAAACATCAAGGAACACCGGCTTTTCCATCAGCCGCACCATATCCTGACGTGCCTCGGTGGCGATGCGCTTCATGTGATTGCCGCCGGCACCAAGCAGGATCGGGCGGTGACTCTCACGTTCGACCACCACACAGGCGGCGATACGCGCGCCGCTTTCGTTCTCTTCCCATTGCTCGATGACCACGGTGCAGCCGTAAGGCAGTTCGTCACCCACCAGGCGGAAGATCTTTTCGCGTATGAGTTCGGCCACGATGAAGCGCATCGAACGGTCGGTGAGCGTATCGGCCTCGAACATAGGCTCGCCTTCGGGCAGCCGGGCCGCAATCTCGTCGAGAAGCTGATCGAGCTGCACCTGCTTGACCGCGCTGACAGGCACCACGGCCGCATACGGAAACTGCTTGAGCAGCATCTGCGTGAACGGAAACAGATCGTTCTTGTTCTTGAGCGTATCGACCTTGCTGAGCACCAGAATGGTTTTCTCGGGTGCGGGCAGCAGTGGCAGGAGCTTTTCATCGCCTGGCGACCATTTGCCGGCCTCGACCACATGCACCACCACGTCGACCTCGGACAGCGCCTGCGTGACCACACGGTTCATCATGCGGTTCATGGCGCCGCCGTGGCGGGTCTGAAAGCCCGGCGTGTCGACAAACACGAACTGCTCGTGGTCGCGCGTGAGCACACCGTTGATGCGGTGGCGCGTGGTCTGTGCCTTGCGCGACACGATGGAAAGCTTGGCGCCGATCAGCGCGTTGGCCAATGTGGATTTGCCGACATTGGGCCGCCCCACGATGGCAACGTAACCGCAGCGAAATGGTTTCGTCATTTGTCTTCCTGGGACAAGGGGGCGGACTTGACCGCCACCGTGCGCCGCTTGCGGCGGCGCGGCGCTTCGACCGCACCCTGCGTGGCGTCGAGCTGCTCGATCGCCAGCTGTGCGGCGGCCTGTTCGGCGGCGCGGCGGCTTGAGCCCGCAGCCTGCACGCGAATATCGAGCTGGGCCACTTCGCAGGCCACCTCGAACAATTGATTATGCGCTGCGCCATGCGTGGCGACAACCGTGTAGCCCGGCAGTTCGAGACGCATGGCCTGGAGACGCTCCTGGAGCAGTGTCTTGGGATCCTTGCCCTGGCTGCGTGGGTCGATGTTGGTGAGCAGGCCTTCGTAGAGCCCGGCGATCACGCGCCGCACCTCCTCGAAGCCACCGTCGATAAAGATGGCGCCCAGAATGGCTTCGAGCGCGTCTGAAAGAATGGAGGGACGCCGAAAGCCCCCGCTCTTGAGCTCGCCTTCGCCCAGGCGCAGATGCTCAGAGAGCTCGAGGGTGCCTGCGATGTCGGCCAGCGTGGCCTGCCGCACCAGGTTGGCCCGCATGCGCGACAGGTCACCTTCGTCAGTGCCCGGAAAACGCTCGAACAGCAGGGATGCGACCACGAAATTCAGCACCCCGTCGCCGAGAAACTCCATGCGTTCGTTGTGCTGCGCGCTGTAGCTGCGATGGGTGAGCGCCTGAACGAGCACATTGCGGTTGCTGAAGCGGTAGTCAAGCGCCGCCTCGAGCCGGTGAAGCTTTGCAGCCATTACCGCACCTTGCCGATACGGCTGGGTTCACTGAAGTTCATCCACACCATGAAAGCGCGGCCCACGATGTATTCATCGGGCACGAAACCCCAGTAACGGCTGTCAAGACTATTGTCGCGATTGTCACCCATCATGAAGTAATGGCCCGGCGGTACGGTGCAGCGCACGCCGCCACTGGCGTACTCGCAGTTCTCACGCAGCGGAAAATTCGAGATCGGCATGTAATCCTGGCGCTGCTGGCGGTTCACCAGAATATCGTGCGGCACATCGCCCAGGACCTCGGTGTATCGCCCCACGTAAGACGAGCGATCGGGTTCATAGTAATCGCCGGCACGCACGGTCTCGACCGGCTTGCCATTGATGGTGAGCACCTTGTCACGATATTGGATCACGTCGCCCGGCACCCCGACCACGCGCTTGATGTAATCGATGGAGGGATCGACCGGGTAGCGGAACACGACCACGTCGCCCCGCTTCGGGTCGTTCAGTTCGATGATCTTGCGATCGATGATGGGCAGGCGGATGCCGTACTCGTACTTGTTCACCAGGATCAGGTCACCGTTCTGCAGGGTGGGCAGCATGGAACCCGACGGGATGCGAAACGGCTCGAACAAAAAGGAACGCAGCAGGAACACCACCAGGATCACGGGAAAGAAACTGGTGCAGTACTCGACCCACCACGGCGCGCGATTGGCCTTGTCGTAGGCTTCCTGCCGCAGGCGCGCGGCTTCGGCCTTGTCGAGCCCGGCGATGGACGGTTCGATCGCCCCCATGGCGGCCACGGCACGAGTACGCCGCTGGGTCCTCAGCCAGAAGGCATCGAGGCACCAGACGACGCCGGTGACCACCAGCAAAACAAACAGAATCAGGGCGAAATCCCAGCTCATACAGGCATGACCTCAGCAGCGTTATTTATCTTCAACCTGCAAGATAGCAAGAAATGCTTCCTGAGGTATCTCGACGTTGCCGACCTGCTTCATGCGCTTCTTGCCGGCCTTCTGTTTTTCGAGAAGCTTCTTCTTGCGAGTGATATCGCCGCCGTAGCACTTGGCAAGCACGTTCTTGCGCAGCGCCTTCACGTTTTCGCGGGCAATGATCTCGGCGCCGATCGCCGCCTGAATGGCAATGTCGAACATCTGGCGCGGAATCAGGCCGCGCATGCGCGTGACAACCTCGCGTCCGCGGTAGCGTGCATTGGAGCGGTGCACGATCATGGAAAGCGCATCGACCCGGTCGCCATTGATGATCAGGTCGACCTTGACCACATCGGAGGCACGAAACTCCTTGAACTCGTAGTCCATCGAGGCGTAACCGCGCGACACCGACTTGAGCCGGTCGAAGAAATCGAGCACGATCTCAGCCAGCGGCATTTCGTACACGAGCTGCACCTGACGACCGTGATAGGTCATGTTCATCTGGACACCGCGCTTGGCGTTGCACAACGACATGACCGGCCCGACGTAATCCTGCGGCATGAAGAGCGTGACCGTCACGATCGGCTCGCGGATTTCCTGGGTGGCGCCGACCTCGGGCATCTGCGACGGGCTTTCGACGTAGCGCACGCCGCCATCGCGTGTGACCACCTCGTACACCACCGACGGCGCCGTGGTGATGATGTCCATGTCGAATTCGCGCTCAAGGCGTTCCTGCACGATCTCCATGTGCAGAAGCCCCAGGAAGCCGCAGCGGAAACCGAAGCCCAGCGCCTGGGACACCTCGGGCTCGAACATCAGCGAAGCGTCGTTCAGCTTGAGCCTTTCGAGGGCATCGCGCAGCTGGTCGTATTCGCTGCTTTCAACAGGGTACACGCCGGCAAATACCTGTGGCTTCACTTCCTTGAAACCGGGCAGCGCCTTGGCGGCCTTGCGACCCGCCAGCGTGATGGTGTCGCCCACCTTGGCGTCTTCGAGCTCCTTGATGCCGGCGATCACGAAACCCACCTCGCCCGCCGACAGCGCTTCGCGCGGCACGGACTTGGGGGTGAACACGCCGATGTGCTCACACAGGTGCGTGGCCCCGGTGGCCATGAGCAGAATCTTGTCTTTGGGGCGCAGCACACCGTTGACGATGCGTACGAGCATGACGACGCCCACGTAGTTGTCGAACCACGAGTCGATGATCAGCGCCTGCAGCGGTTCGGCCGGGTCGCCCTTGGGCGGCGGCACGCTGCGGATGATGGTCTCGAGGATTTCGTCGATGCCTTCACCGGTTTTGGCGCTGGCACGGATCGCGTCGGTCGCTTCGATACCGATGACGTCCTCGATTTCCTGAGCGGCGGCCTCGGGATCGGCCGAGGGCAGATCCATCTTGTTCAGCACGGGAATCACTTCGACGCCCAGTTCGATGGCGGTGTAGCAGTTGGCCACGGTTTGCGCCTCGACGCCCTGCGAAGCGTCGACCACGAGCAGCGCACCCTCACAGGCCGACAGCGAACGGCTGACCTCGTAAGAAAAGTCGACGTGTCCCGGCGTGTCAATGAGATTCAGGGCGTAGGTCTTGCCGTCTCGTGCCTTGTAGGCAAGGGAGGCGGTCTGCGCCTTGATGGTGATTCCCCGTTCCTTCTCGATATCCATGGAATCAAGCACCTGCGAGGACATCTCGCGGTCTGCCAGCCCCCCGCAGCGTTGGATGAGGCGGTCGGCCAGCGTGGACTTGCCATGGTCGATGTGAGCAATGATCGAAAAATTGCGGATGTGATCCATATACCCGGGAACGTGGGGCCCGCTGCGACGGACCGGATGAGCAAAAAATAGGATTCAGAAACGACAAAGGGGGGCGCCTCAGGGCGTCCCCCTTCGCAACATGGCATTTTAGCCGTTTATTTACGAGGCGTTATGGTCACCCATTGCGACTGCTCGCCACGCATCACCAGCACCGCCGCCGGACGCGAGCGGTCGAGCTTGCTCACGATTTCGGCATACTGCGAGGGACTGGTCACGTCGGTATCGTTGATGGTGAGAATGATGTCGCCATCGGTGAGCCCGGCTTCAGCACCCGGACCTTCCACGGCTGCCACCTGCACACCGCCTTCGAACTGATACTTGTCGCGCAGCGCGGCCGGTACTTCAGTCACCGTGAGACCCAGGGCGTCTGCCTTGGCGGCCTCGGGCTGGGCCGGCTTGCCGGGACGCGAATCCTCGGCTGCAGGCATCTCACCCACCACCACGTTCACGGTCACGTTCTTGCCCTTGCGCCAGAGTTCCATGGGTGCACGGTTACCCGGCTTGGTATTGCCGACCAGGCGCGGCAGATCGGACATGTGGTTGATCTCGCGACCATCGAAGCGCGTGATGACGTCACCCGAGCGCACGCCGGCCTTGTCGGCAGGGCTGCCGCGCTCGACATTGCTGACCATGGCACCCATGGCCTTCGGCAGACCGATCGCCTTGGCCACCTCTTCGGAGACGGCACCAATCTGTACACCGATACGACCGCGCGTGACCTTGCCGTGTTCCTTGAGCTGCTGCACCACCTGCATGGCTTCGTCGATGGGAATCGCCAGGGAGATACCCATGAAGCCACCGCTACGCGACACGATCTGCGAGTTCACACCCACCACACGACCAGAAAGATCGATCAGCGGACCACCCGAGTTGCCCGGATTGACGGCGACGTCGGTCTGAATGAACGGCAGGTAGTCGCCAGTTTCGCGATTGATCGCACTGACGATGCCCGCCGTGACGGTGGACTCGAGACCGAAAGGCGAGCCGATGGCCAGCACCCACTGCCCCTTGCGCAGCGTGCGCGATTCACCGATAGGCAGAGGCTTGAGCCCCTTGGCATCGATCTTCACCAGCGCGAGGTCGGTGCGCTCATCGGTGCCGACCACATTGGCCTTGTATTCCTTGCCGTCGGTCAGCGTGACAAAGATATCGCTGGAACCGGCAATGACGTGGTTGTTCGTGAGAATGAAGCCGTCGTCGGAAATGACGAAGCCTGAACCGACGCCGCGGGGAATCGTGCGCTCCTGAGGCTCTGCCGGCTCGCGCTCACCGCGCGGCTTGCCGGGCATCGGCGGCATGAAGTCGGGGCCGAAGAACCAGCGGAACATTTCGTAGGGGTCGTTGCCGCCCGGGCCCATGCGGTTACCCACCCGCACCGTTTCAGTGGTGCGGATGTTGACCACGGACGCCTCGGTCTGCTCCACCACCTGGGTGAAGTCGGGCATTGCCGCCGAGGCACTCTGCGCAGCGGCCGGGCCGGCCACCGGGCCGAAGGCAAGCATGGCTGCGAGAGCCGCCCCTGCCACCTTGCGCATAATGCGGTTGTTGACCAGCGGATTAAATTGCATCAGTCATCTCCAGTAGAAATCTGTGGATTTCATTCAACGTGCCGCCAAAGGCACATATTCGGTTCGATTGGCGAGGTCGCGCACCGTATCTCCGGGCACTTCCCCTATCACGGTGAGCCAGTGGTCACCCATGCGCTTGCGATATGCGTTCAGCGCGCCTTTGCTGAACAGACCCATTTCGTTCACTCCGGCGCCAGAGTCGACATAGGCCTCGATAAAGACTGAAATGGCAGCCAACCCATCGGAGGCTACTAATTGTTTGACACGACGACCCGGCGTAAGTTCACGAGCAATTTGAGTCAGTGGCTCGTAACCGGGCGGTAAAGGAATTCGCCAACCTTCAGAGGCCAGGTCCACCTCCTGCACGGAGACTTCGACCACATCCCAACCCTTTGTGTTCCATGCCGGTGCCAGGGCTTCCGACTGCACACCCTTGCCGACTTCGAGCATGTTGAAAACAATCTGGGTCAGCACCGACTCGTCTTCGCCGAGCGTCTGCAGCCTGAGCAGCAGACCCGTTGCGGCATCGGCGCACAGGCGATAGCCATAGCGTTCGGCGTCAACGGGCTTGAGCACCAGTTCACGGCATTCGCGCCCTGCGACGCGCTGACTGGATTGGCTGAGCTCCAGGGTGTAATGGACCGGCAGGCGGTCGCCCTCGTCGAACAGAACTGCCGGGAAGCGATCGGAATCACGCCGTTCGACCAGCACCACCTTGTGATCAGGCAGCAGGCACTGTGTGGTCTCGTTGTGACGAATGTATTCGCGCGGCTGCCCATCGAGCAGGGAAACGCGTTCACGCTCACCCGTACCGTCGACGATATGCACGACGTGGGTCGAGAGCACCGTACTGCCCTGCTGATACGTATAGACGCCCGAGTAATCCAGTGTGCGGGCGGCCTGCTGCATCTTCTGCAGCATGACCACTTCGGGCGCGGGCTGCGCGGGCGTGTCGGCCTTGGCGGCGCGAGCGGCCTGGGCCGGTGAGGCGCCCGCCAGCACGAACGCAAGGGCGGTCCACAGCAGCGCCGCCGCCTTGCGTCTTGGACGTTGCCTTGCCTGCGGCCGCCGCGCCTGTGCGCGACCGTGAGTGTGCACGCTCATCGGCGGTCTCCGAAGGACACCTGCCTGACGGAACCGACACCGGTTATGTCGCGGTGTGCCGCCACGTAATCACGCATGCCTTCGGGCTCACTGATGGCGAGCACCGGCGCCTCGGCCGGGCCGCCGTCGAGGGCTGTGAGCTGCGGCAGTGCAACCCAGGCGACAGCGGCAACGGCCGCCGCGATGGCCATGCCAGACAGGCCGGCACGCGCATAGCGACGCGATTTCATGGTGCGCGGCGCGACGATGGGGGGTTCCTCATCGATGGCCTTGCTGATGCGCGCGTACAGAAAATCGCTGGGTTTGATGGCCAGCTCCTCGCTGCGCAGGACGTCGCCGATGAGGTGATAGGTATCCCACACCTGGCGCCCATAAGGGGTGTCGAGATCTTCAGGCCGGATATCGGCCTCGGCGTCGATCCATGCCGAAATCGATGCCTCAAGGGAGGCGTGCTGTTCCTGCTCCTTCGCTTGCATCTCGAATGACTCCTTACCAGCGGCGATCGGTGCCATGATCGCCTCCCAGAACTGATTTGAGCTGCGAAGCAATGGCTTCGCGCGCCCTGAAAATACGCGAACGTACGGTTCCTATCGGACATCCCATGCTTTGGGCGATGTCTTCGTAGCTCATGCCCTCGATCTCTCGCAGAACAATCGCGGTACGAAGATCTTCGGGCAGTGCCTGCATGGCGGCACTCACCGTGTCGGCGATCTGGCGGCTGGCCAGCATCGACTCCGGGGTGCTGTTGTCTGTTAGGTTGTCAATTTCGTCAAAAGTTTCACCATCATTCGATTCAATGATTGAAGAGGTGACCGGACGGCGTCCGCTGGCGGCCTGCCAGTTGCGCGCCGTATTGATGGCGATGCGATACAGCCAGGTGTAGAAGGCGCTGTCACCCCTGAACTGAGGCAACGCGCGGTAGGCCTTGATGAAGGCCTCCTGAGTGACATCTTCGATTTCGGCAGGATCACGGATCATGCGCGAAAGCAGACGCATGATCTTGCGCTGGTACTTGAGTACGAGCAGGTCGAAGGCACGCTTGTCGCCACGCTGCACGCGTGCCACGAGCGCCGCATCGACATCACGCTGGTTCATGGGCTTTCCTTGTTCTGATGGCTCTTCCCCCGGAACGCGCTGCCTGCAGACGCAGGACGAGTTCATTCCACAATGGGGCCGACGTGGCGGATTTCCAGATGACCAGTTGCAATGTGCGGTCGTCGGATTCGGTTGACCGCAGCCCAAGGGTAACCCAGGCGGGACCCTGCCAGAACCTGTCAGGCATGAACGAGCCGCGGATGCCGGCGACACGAAAACAGCCAATTTCCGAATCCCAGAAAAGAATGTGATTCTGGCGGCGGCTATCGTCGCGCACGCGTCTGACCACCAGCACACCAGCCAGTATCAGACAGCTATAGGCAGTTAAGTTCCATGCCGCACCCTGCAGCGCAACGGTGAGGGCGGCATGAATAAAGGAGAGCGTTCCCAGGGCGAGCACCGCTGCCCCTGCCACAGAGGCAAGCGGCGATGCCTTAGCAAACCAGGCGGCAGTGACGCTCACCCTGGGAGTCCGGATCAGACCCGGCGTACGACCATCGACCCGTTGGTACCGCCAAAGCCGAAGGAGTTCGACAGCGCGGCATCGATCTTCATTTCGCGCGCGGTGTTGGCGCAGTAATCGAGATCGCACTCGGGATCTTGATTGAAGATGTTGATGGTGGGAGGCGAGACCTGCCTGTACACGGCGAGCGTGGTGAACACGGCCTCGATACCGCCGGCTGCCCCCAACAGGTGGCCGGTCATCGATTTGGTGGAATTGACCACCAGCTTGCGCGCGTGCTCGCCCATGGCCAGCTTGAGCGCAACGGTTTCGTTGCGGTCGCCCAGCGGCGTCGAGGTGCCGTGCGCATTGACGTAATCGATGTCTTCGGGATTGAGACCTGCGTTGTGCAGGGCGTTGAGCATGCCACGGCGCGGGCCGTCGCTGTCGGGCGAGGTGATGTGATGCGCATCGGAACTCATGCCATAGCCGGCGAACTCACCATAGATGCGAGCGCCGCGCTTGCGGGCATGTTCGTATTCTTCGAGCACCAGTACACCAGCGCCTTCACCCAGCACAAAGCCATCGCGATCGATATCCCAGGGGCGCGAGGCCGTGGTGGGATCGTCGTTGCGGGTGGACAGTGCACGCATGGCCGCGAAGCCGCCGACCCCCAGAGGCGAAACGGTGGATTCGGTACCGCCCGCCACCATGACGTCGGCATCGCCGTATTCGAT
>JAEZGR010000306.1 GCA_023437255.1 Pseudomonadota bacterium
ATCGTGGTCGTGGAGCTCGACGCTTCTGCACAGGCGCCTGCGGCCCCCGCAGAGGTCGCACCGAATGGTGAAGTCCGCGGTGCCGATGACGCGCCCGCGCCGCTGGCCGGCATGCATGAGCCCGACGTCGCGCCCGAGGCCGGCGAAGAGACATCAGCACCGTCGGCCGAGGCGACTGCCGCGGTGGTCAGCGGCGGGCCCAGCCAGCTGGCCTCTGCGCCGCCAGAACGTCATTCCCCCACGCATGCCTTCGCCAGCGCCGAGGTGCCGCTGCGCACGTTGCCGCATGCGTCGCCTTCGGTGCGCAAGTTTGCCCGCGAACTCGGTGTCGACCTGACCCAGGTCACCGGCACCGGCGCGAAGCAACGCATCACGCCCGATGACGTTCGAGCCTACGTGAAGAAGATGGTTGCTCAGGCGTCCAGCTCCGTCGCTGCAGGTGGCGCCACGCTTGCCGGTGACGGTCTGAATGTGCTGCCCTGGCCCAAGATCGACTTCTCCAAGTTCGGTGAAATCGAAGCACGCCCGCTGTCGCGCATCAAGAAGATCTCCGGCGCGAATCTGCATCGCAACTGGGTGATGATTCCGCACGTCACAAACAACGACGTGGCCGACATCACCGAGCTCGAGGAATTCCGTCAGGAACTGAACAAGGAACAGGAAAAGGCCAAGTCGGGTGTAAAGGTCACCATGCTGGCCTTCCTGATCAAGGCGGTCGTCTCGGCGCTCAAGCAATACCCGGAGTTCAATGCCTCGCTCGACGGCGACACGTTGGTCCTCAAAAAGTATTTCCATATCGGGTTCGCAGCCGACACCCCGAATGGTCTGGTGGTGCCGGTGATCCGCGACGCCGACCAGAAGGGAATTTTCGACATTGCCCGGGAAACGTCAGAGCTGGCCCGCCTGGCCCGCGACGGCAAGCTGGCGCCTGCGCAGATGCAGGGCGGTTGCTTCTCGATCTCTTCATTGGGTGGTATTGGCGGCACCGACTTCACCCCGATCATCAATGCGCCCGAAGTGGCGATACTGGGCGTGTCGCGGTCCACCATGCAACCGGTCTGGAACGGCAAGAAGTTCAAGGCCCGGCTCATGCTGCCGCTGTCGCTGTCGTACGACCATCGTGTCATTGACGGTGCCGCTGCCGCACGTTTCAACGTCTATCTGGCCTCGCTGCTGGCGGACTTCCGCCGCATTGCCCTGTAGGAGCCGCGCATGACCGTTCAAATCACCGTTCCCGACATCGGCGACTTCGCCGATGTCGAGGTTATCGAGGTACTGGTTGCAGAAGGCGACACGATCTCCGTTGAGCAGGGCATTGTCACGGTCGAGTCCGACAAAGCCTCCATGGAGCTTCCGGCCGATCAGGCCGGCAAGGTCGCCAAGGTGCTCGTCAAGGTGGGCGACAAGATCAACAAGGGCGAGCCGCTGGTCGAAATCGAGCCAGCCGGTGACTCGGCCGAGGTCCAGGCCGGTGCTGGCAAAGACGGCGCGCCGACCACCAGCGCTTCGTCTGCCGCCACAGGCAGTGTTCCTCAGAAATCCGAAGCGCCCTCGACTGCGCCGCAGGCGCCTGCCAGGGCAGCCCCTGCTGCGGTCAGCAAGCCGGCCGGCAGTTACAGCGGCACGGTCGATGTCGAATGCGAAGTGCTCGTGCTGGGTGCCGGCCCGGGCGGCTATTCGGCAGCATTCCGTGCGGCCGATCTCGGCCAGAAGGTCGTTCTGGTCGAGCGTTACCCCACGCTGGGGGGCGTGTGCCTGAATGTGGGCTGCATTCCCTCGAAGGCGCTTTTGCATAGCGTGGCCGTGCTCGAAGAAGCGCGCAGCCTCGCCGCACACGGCATTTCCTTTGGAGAGCCCAGCATCGATCTCGACAAGCTGCGCGGCTACAAAGACAGCGTTATCGGCAAGCTGACCGGTGGTCTGGCGGGCATGGCCAAGGCACGCAAGGTCCAGGTCGTTCAGGGCCTCGGGCGCTTCCTTGATCCTTACCACCTCGAGGTGAAAGGTGAGGGCGGCACACAGGTCGTGAAGTTCGGTTCCGCCATCATCGCGGCTGGCAGCGAGTCGGTGAAGCTGCCATTCCTGCCCAAGGATGATCGCATTGTCGATTCGACCGGCGCGCTGCAGCTCAAAGCCATCCCGGAACGCATGCTGATCATCGGCGGCGGCATCATTGGCCTGGAGATGGGTACGGTGTATTCCGCGCTGGGTGCGCGGCTCGACGTCGTGGAGATGCTGCCGGGCCTGATGCCTGGGGCCGACCGTGATCTCGTCAAGGTCTGGGACAAGATGAACGGGCGCCGTTTCGACCGTGTCATGCTCGAAACGCGTACGGTGTCGGCCGAAGCGCGTGACGACGGCATCTGGGTCAAGTTCGAAGGCAAGAATGCGCCGGAGGAACCGCAACGCTATGACCTGGTGCTGCAGGCCGTGGGCCGTCGCCCCAACGGCGCGGCCATCGGGGCCGACGCGGCAGGCGTGCAGGTCGACGAACGCGGTTTCATTGCCGTCGACAAGCAGATGCGTACCAACGTGCCTCACATCCATGCCATCGGCGACATCGTGGGTCAGCCCATGCTGGCGCACAAGGCCGTGCATGAAGGCCACGTTGCCGCCGAAGCCATTGCGGGCCACAAGAGCTTCTTTGATGCGCGCGTAATTCCCTCGGTGGCCTACACGGATCCGGAAATCGCCTGGGTGGGGCTCACCGAAGAAGAGGCCCGCAAGCAGGGTATCGCGTACGAGAAAGGGCTGTTCCCGTGGGCGGCGTCGGGGCGTGCCATTGCCAATGGTCGTGACGAAGGCTTCACCAAGCTTCTGTTCGATGCCGATACCGGCCGCATTCTGGGCGGCGGCATCGTGGGTACCCATGCGGGTGACTTGATCAGCGAAGTGGTGCTGGCGATCGAGATGGGGGCCGACGCGGTCGACATCGGCAAGACGATCCACCCGCACCCGACATTGGGCGAGTCGATCGGCATGGCGGCCGAGGTCGCCAAGGGCAGCTGCACCGACCTGCCGCCGCAACGGCGCAAGTAAGCCCCCAAGACCTAAGAAACACCGCAAGGCGTGCCGTCTTGCGGTGTTTCTTTATGTATATAAGTGATACATTGCACGGTTTCCAGCTGCGTGGCGAGCGTGCATGCACGCCCGTGCCGCAGCCAAGCAGAACAAGCAGGTCAGAATGGATTTCGATACCCTCAAGCAGCGTCACCGCCTTGTGCGTGACACCTATCCCGCCGATCTCAACCTCCGGATTCATCGCGCGCTCAGCTGGTGGCAGCGCGCCACGCTGGCCGACGACATGGACGGGCGTTTCATCTTTCTCTGGATCGCTTTCAACGCGGCGTACGCCACCGAAATAGAAGATGACACCCGGCTCTCCGAACAGACCGCGTTCCGGGGTTTCCTGACCAAATTGTGTGATCTCGACGAAGAGAAACGTATCAACGACCTCATCTGGCGCGAGTTCTCCGGCAGCATCCGGGTACTGCTCGATACGCCTTATGTGTTCCAGAGTTTCTGGGACTGGCAGGCCGGCAGAATCACGCAGCAAGATTGGGAAGAACGTTTCGAGCGCGGCAAGCGGCGTGCGCATTTTGCCCTGGGCAGCGGCGACACCGCATTGCTCCTGGGAGAAATCTTCAACCGCTTATATACGCTGCGCAATCAGCTCGTTCATGGGGGGGCGACCTGGAACAGCTCCGTGAACCGCAAGCAGATGCGCGACTGCACCAATCTGCTCGGCAAGCTCGTGCCACTGATGATCGAACTCATGCTGGATCACCCGGAAGTCGTGTGGGGGACCGCTTATTTTCCGGTGGTTCGGGAAGGCTGACCAAGCGCGCACCGTTCTGACGGCATGCGAATCAAGCGACTACAATAAGCCGCTTCTCACTGGCTTTCTGAGTGTCATGTCAATACCTTCGCCGCGCCCCGATTCTTCTCTTGCCGAGTGGCTGTCCTACCTCGAGACGCTGCACCCCACAGCCATCGACATGGGCCTCGCCCGAATCACGGAGGTGGCGCAGCGACTCGATCTCAAACTGCCTTGTGTACGCATCACAGTGGGCGGCACCAACGGCAAGGGTTCCACGTGCGCCATGCTCGAAGCCATTTATCTGGGGGCGGGCTACAAGGTGGGCACCTACTCCTCGCCTCATCTGCTGGCTTATAACGAGCGTATCCGCCTGAACGGTGAACCGGCCGATGACTCGGCCATCATTGAGCAGTTCGCCCGTATCGATGCCGCGCGTGGCGACATCACGCTCAGTTACTTCGAGTTCTCCACGCTTGCCGCCATGCTGTTGTTCGAAGCACGCGGCGTCGACGTCGCCATTCTTGAGGTCGGCCTCGGTGGCCGCCTCGATGCCGTGAACATGATCGACGCGGATTGTGCGATCGTCACGAGTGTCGACCTGGATCACCAGCAGTACCTGGGGGATGACCGCGAGCAGATTGGCTGGGAGAAGGCGCATATCTTCAGGCGTGGTCGTCCGGCCATCTGCAGTGACCCCGTGCCGCCGCAGCGACTCATTGATTACGCAGCCAGCATTGGTGCGGACCTCTGGCTGTTCGGGCGCGACTTCAATTACTCGGGTGACCGATTGCAGTGGGCTTATGGCGGCCGCTCCCAGCGTCGTTCCAGTCTCGCGTATCCGGCCCTGCGCGGCGCCAATCAGTTGCTGAATGCCTCCGCGGCGCTTGCCGCGGTCGAGGCATTGCGAAGCAGCCTGGCCGTACCGCAGCAGGCCGTTCGCATCGGCTTCTCGCAGGTCTCGTTGCCCGGGCGCATGGACATTCTTCCCGGGTTGCCCACCGTGGTGCTCGACGTTGCGCACAACCCCCACGCAGCGGCTGCGCTGGGGCAGGGCCTCGATGCCATGCAGTCGTATCCCGCCACTTATGCCGTGGTCGGCATGTACGCCGACAAAGACGTCGAGGGCGTCGTGCGTCGCCTGGCCAGCCGCATCGACCACTGGTATTGCGCGGGGCTGGCCGGCGAGCGGGGCCTGTCGGCCGACAAGCTCGCCGAGATCGTGAGGCGGGTCACTGACCCTGCGGCAGCTGCCGCTGCAGCAGACGGCGCCGCGCCTATCATCGTGCCGTCACAGGCGGGCGCTGGCGAATCTTCTGCGCCCGGGGTGCGTCCGGGTGTGAGGGCGCCCGCGCGGCGTCGCGAAGTGACGGTGAGCACGTGGTCCGACCCGGTGACGGCATACCGGGAGGCCCGGAAGGCGGCCACCGACAATGATAGAATTGTGGTGTTTGGCTCGTTCTCGACGGTCGGCCCCATTTTGGCCGATGTCCGTAAAGAAGGGGTCTAGCCCGGGGCGATCCCGGTGGTTTACATATACGCATAGGTCATGAGCGTTCATGGGATTCTTCTCGCGCAATGAGCCATCCGGCACGGCCGGGCGGCGCAGTTCTTCACGAACCAGCAGCGAAGCCCAGGCAGCTGAACTGCGTGTGCGGGCACGGCGCCGGCTCATCGGTGCTCTGGTTCTGGTTCTGACTGCCGTCATCTTCGTTCCCATGTTGTTCGACGCACCGCCGGAAGAAGATCTCCCGACGCCGGTAGTGCTCCCCGACGCCATTCCACCGGCACCCGCCGAGCCCCAGGTCGTCCTGGCGCCGGAACCCGTACCGCCGACTTCCGGCACGGTCGAGGTGCCCGCCGCCGCACCTGCCGAAACGTCGTCCAGTCAGGCGGCGGCACCCGAGTCGCCTCCGGCGGAGAAACCGCCTGCACCCGCAGAGGCGCCTGCCGCCAAGCCTGAACC
>JAEZGR010000095.1 GCA_023437255.1 Pseudomonadota bacterium
ATCAGATCGGTGTAGGCCGCGACGTCGCCCTTGTACTGAACGACCACGCCCTTTACCCCTGCATCGCGCAGAAACAGCTCCTGCGAAAGGTGTGGCAAAGAGCCGTGGCCGGGCGAACCCATGGTCAGGCCTTCTGGCTTCTCGCTGCCGGCCCGGACGAGGTCCTGGACCGTCTTGTAGGGACTGTCGGCATTGACGATCAGAAACAGGGGAGCGGCGGCGACCTTGGCCACGGGCAGGAGGTCCTTGTTGGGGTCGTAGCTCAGCTTGCCATTGAGGGCTTCGAGTGTGGAGTAGGGGGCTGCCGCAAACAACAAGGTGTAGCCGTCGGCCGGGGCCTTGGCTACATAATGATTACCGATGGCGGTGCCGGCACCGACCTTGTTCTCGACGACCACCGACTGCCCCAGGCGTTTTCCAAGCTCTTCGCCGATCAGGCGTGCGGCCAGGTCATTGGGCCCGCCGGCGCCATAGGGCGACACGATCCTGAACGAACGGGAAGGCCAGTCGCCCTGTGCTCCGGCCGGGGCCGCTGCAAGCATCAGGCTCGCCGCACAGCCCAGCAGCAGCATTTTCATACGCGATTTCATAGCAGTCTCCTCTTGTGACACGCATTCTTTGATGAGCTTCCGAGGGCGGCCAGGCGTTGGAGCAGGCCTCGCTCGCCATTCTCGATGGCTATCAGGTTACGGCGACAATTAGTATCGAACAAACTTTATTTTCCGTTTAATATAAAGTTTTTCGTTATAAATATAGGGGTGAGGGGCCTCATGAAGGTTGATATCACCATCAGGCAGCTGCAGGCGTTCATTGCGGTGCTTGAGCGCGGCAGCTTTTCCGAAGCGGCCCAGAGCATGCACCTGTCGCAAGCCGCGCTCAGCGGCCTGGTCAAGGAACTGGAAACCCGGCTGGGTGTCCGCCTGTTCAATCGCAGCACCCGCCGCGTCGAAGTCTCGGAAGTCGGCGCGAGCTTCGAACCCCAGGTCAGGCGCGCGCTGGCCGCGCTCGAAGAGGCGGTCGAAAGCGTGGTCAATCTGCGCGAGCTGCACCGGGGAGTCGTGCGGGTGGCGGCACCCGAAACCCTTTCCTGCACACTGCTGCCGCGCCTGATCAGCAGTTACTCCGAACGCTACCCCGGTGTCGATGTCCGCTTCGAAGACGTTCCCATCGAGGAAGTGGTGGCCCGTCTTGCCAACGGCAGCGCCGACATCGGCTTCGGCCCAGCGGCGGTGCCGGTCGACGACACTATTGAAGTGCAGCCTTTCTTCGTGGATGCCCTGTGGGCGGCGCTGCGCCCGGATGACCCGCTGGTGCGTCAGGGCTCGCTCACCTGGAAGGCCTTGCAGGAGCGGCCACTCATCAATTACATGCCGAATCTGGCTGCCAACGTGCTCAGCAACATTCCGTCCCGTTTTCATCCGCGCCAGATCATGCCCGTTCATCGCGTCAACACCGCGTTGTCGATGGTTCAGGTGAAGTCGGGCTACGTGCTGTGCCCTTCGATGGCCCGATCTCTGGCAGAAGGGTTCGGGCTCGTGTTCATGCCCATACGGCAACCTACGGTGACCTGGCAGGTGGCCGTGTTTTCGCGGACTCGCGATTCGCTTTCCCCCGCAGTCGAGAGCTTTCTGGACTTCACCTTCGGCATGGGCCAGAAATGGCAGGGTATGGCGCAGAGCACGTGATTCCGTCCATCGACCCAATTTAACGGAATATGTGAATAATATATAGATAATATCAGTTTGTACGATCAGAGCTGCTGCCGATATAGTGACTCATGAAAGCGGGGCGGGATTCGCCCCCATGAACCGCCCAATCTATCGAGCATGTATCGTGTCTGATTTTGATGCCTTTCTTGCACCCCGCGCCATCGCGATAGTGGGTGCCTCAAGCAACCCTGCAAAAATCGGTGCAGCCCCGCTGCGGTATCTCATGGATCTGGGCTATTCGGGTGCCCTGTATCCGGTGAACCCCGGTGCGCAAGAGGTGGCGGGCCTGCCGGCCTACTCCAGCCTGCGCGCGATCGGGGCACCGGTCGACCTCGCCATCTTCGCCATTCCCGCCGCACTGGTTGATGCCACGCTCGACGATGCCATTGCAGCCGGCATTCGCAATATCGTGATGTTCTCTGCCGGTTTCGCAGAGCTGGGCGAAGCCGGAGAGGCCGCCCAGAACGCGCTACTGAGAAAAGCGCGGGCGGCGGGGATCCGTATTCTGGGTCCGAATTGCCTCGGATTCATGAATCTTGCACAGAATGTCTACGCCACCTTCTCGCCCGTACTGCAGGGTGGGGTGGTGGAGCGCGGCCATATCGGCATGGTGTGTCAGAGCGGCGCGTTCGGCGCCTATGCGTTCGCAATGGCGCGCGAAAGAGGTGTGGGTCTGTCGTGCTGGATCACGACGGGCAACGAATCCGATATCAGCGTGGCGGACGCGATCGCCTGGATGGCCGATGACGCGGCCACCCGCGTCATCATGGTCTATATGGAAGGCTGCAGCAACGGTTCTGCCCTGCGCAGCGCGCTGGCCAAGGCGCACCGCGCCGGCAAGCCGGTGGTCGCGGTCAAAGTGGGGCGTACCGGGCTGGGCGCACGTACCGCCGCCACGCACACTGCCGCTCTGGCCGGTGAGGATGCCGTGTTCGAGGCCCTGTTCCGTCAGTATGGCGTCTGGCGGGTGTACACCATCGAACAGTTTTTTGATGTGGCCTACTGTCTCGCAGTCGCCGGCATCCCGGTCAATGGCAGGGTGGGGCTGCTGACGGTATCCGGCGGGGTAGGGGTCATGATGGCCGACGATGCCGCGGACGCCGGGCTCGACGTGGCCCCGCTGCCTGAAGCGGCGCAGCAGCGCATACGAGAACACATTCCTTTCGCGGCCACCCATAATCCTGTGGATCTCACGGGCCAGGTCACCGCCGACCCCTCTCTGATCGACCAGGCCGCGCGCATCATGTTCGAGACCGGCGACTACGGCAGTCTGCTCATCTTCTTGTCGGCCTATGGCATGAGCGCCGAGGTTCAGGAGCGGATGCGAGCGCTCACCGCCCAACTCCGCAAGGACTATCCCGATCGCCTGGTGATCCTGAGCACGCTTGCCGGCTCCGAACACCGTAAAGCACTCGCCCGAACCGGAACCCCCTGTTTTTCAGACCCTGCACGGGCCATACAGGTCATGGCGGCGTTGAGCTTCTTCCAGCGCAACGCTGCGCTGCGCATACCCGAGGCCAAGCCTGTGAACGAAACTGGCGCGGTGCTCGCTGCACGCCGCTACGATGAGGCCGAAGCCGCCGAGGTCTTGCGCGGCTATGGTTTGCCGTTGCCGGCGCACCGTGTTGCGTCGAATCACGAAGAAGCGGTCGCGGCTGCCGAGGCCCTGGGATACCCGGTGGTCATGAAGATGCTGTCTCGGGACATCACCCACAAGAGCGATGTGGGAGGTGTCAGACTGGGGCTGCGCAACCCCGAACAGGTCAGGGAAGCGTTCGGCGGCATGATGACCGCCCTCGCCAAAGCGGGGCTGGCAGACCAGGTGCGCGGCGTATTGCTGGCGCCGATGTGTGCCGGCGGAGTCGAAATGATTGTGGGTGTGCGCCGCGATCCTCAATTCGGCATGGTCGTCGTGCTGGGGATGGGCGGCGTTCACGTCGAGATATTGGAAGACGTGAGCCTCAGGCTGGCGCCGGTGTCGCTCGACGACGCGCACCAGATGATCCGTGAGCTGCGTTCGGCCCCGCTGCTGGGCGCTTTCCGGGGTCGCGTTCCTTCAGATGTCGACGCGCTTGCGCAGTCGATTGTCACGCTGTCGAACTTTGCGATGGACAATGCACAGTACCTTGAGTCCGTTGAAATCAATCCGCTGATGGTGCGTGAGCAAGGGCAGGGCGTCGTGGCGCTCGACACGGTGCTGATCACGCGCGAACCGCAAACGCATGCCGATGACGACGAGCTGCGCCGGCAGGTGTTGCAGACACTCCCCCTGTTCGAAATGGCACGCATGCGCGCTGCCAACACGGCCCGACGCCACCCGGAAGCGGGGTTTGCGGGCGACTCACCGGAATCCAGGCTGCGCTGGGTGAATCAGTTCACCCATACACGCCGGCTGCGCTCACCAGAAGATCGTGAGGTGGTCACGCCCAACAACGACACCTTGTTCACCAACGCCTGGCTGGATCTTTCCGACGGCCCCGTATTGATCAGCGTGCCGGACATGGGTGAACGCTACTGGGTGCTCGGCTTTCTCGACGCCTGGACCAATCCGTGGGCCTATGCTGGGCGACGCACAACCGGCAACCGGGCGCAGCAGCTGTTCGTGCACGGGCCTGACTGGTCAGGTGAAGCCCCCGCCGGTGCGCATGTCATCGCTTCGCCTTCGCGCGACGTATGGGTGATCGGGCGCATTCTGGTGGACCCTGAGCCTCACGATCTCGCTGCCGTGCACGAGCTTCAACAGGCATTCAGCATCCGGCGCCTGGACGGCAGCCCGGCGCTCTCACGCGTGGACACGCTGGTCACACTGAACGTCACCGACACACCCGACGCCGAGGAATACCTGCGTGTGCTGGAAGCGATGCTCGAGCGGAACCCGCCGGAAACGCCGCTGGGAGCGTGGCCCCCGTCTTCCATGGAAGCGCTGCAGACGGTCCTGGCGCAGACCTATACCGAGCTGCGCGAAGCCAGCGCTCAGGCCGAACTGGGTGGAGGCTGGACCACGGCGCTCAAGGTCACGCACCACTACGGCACCGACTTCCTGACCCGAGCCCGAGTGGCCCGCAACTGGATCGGTACGCTGGGAGTGGAGGAGGCCATGTACATCATGGCGGAGGTCGACGCCGACCGTGAACCGCTCGACGGACGGCACTCCTATGTGCTTCACTTCACCCCCGAGACCCTGCCGAAGGTGGGCGCATTCTGGTCGATCACGCTGTATGGTCGCAGCGATTGCATGCTGGTGGCCAATCCGATCAATCGCCATTCCATCGGCGACCGCACGCGCGGCCTGGTCTACGAGCCCGATGGCGGGCTGCGCATCGTTCTGCAGTCGAGCGACCCGGGCGAAGGCCATAACTGGCTGCCCACGCCCGAAGAGGATGGTTTCTACCTTGTATTACGGCTTTATCAGCCCGCCGCCGAGCATCTGGAAGGTCGCTTCACCTACCCGCCCGTGTTGCGACAGGCGCCGGTGACGCCTGTCGTCGTGGCAGACCGTTTGCAGGCACTCTGAACACCTGGAGGACAGACACTATGAAGACACAGCTCGCTGGAAAAGTGGCCATCGTGACAGGCGCCGGCAGCGGCATCGGCCGCACACACGCGCTTGCCCTTGCGGAACTGGGCGCAACGGTGGTGGTCAATGACCTCGGCTCCCAGGCGGTCAGCGTGGCTCAGGAAATCACCTCGGCCGGAGGACGTTCGCTGCCGGTGCAGGGGGACGTGACCAGCTTCGACGACATGCAGGACATGGTGGCAGGTGTCATCGACATGTTCGAACGCGTCGACATTCTGGTGAACAATGCCGGCATCTTGCGCGATCGCAGTTTTGCAAAGATGTCGCTTGATGACTTCCGCCAGGTGATCGATATACATCTGATGGGTTCGGTCCATGCCACCAAGGCCGTCTGGCCGCACATGCAGGCGCAGAACAGCGGACGCATCGTCATGACAACGTCGTCTTCCGGCCTTTACGGCAATTTCGGGCAGTCAAACTATGCTGCTGCGAAGATGGCGCTGGTCGGCCTGATGCGTACCCTGAGTCATGAAGGCGCCAAGTACGACATTCGCGTCAACTGTCTCGCCCCGACGGCGGTCACGGCCATGACGGAAGGCCTGTTGCCCGAGGAAGCCGTCTCGGTGTTCACGCCGGAACGCGCCAGTGCGGGGCTGCTCGCCCTGGTCGGTGCCGAGGCGCCTTCCGGCATGATTCTTCTGGCCGGTGGCGGCAGCTTCGAGGCCGCGCACATCACCATGACCCAGGGCATCCACGCCGAAAACGACGCAGGCATGGCAACCGAGGTCGCACGGCGGCTCGACGAAGTTCGCGACAGCCAGGGCCAGCGCATACCGGAGCAGGCTTGGGAACAGTCGCGCCACGAGCTGACAAAGGCAGTCGACGCCGTAAAGCGAGAGGGCGCATAAAGAGAAACAGCGAGAATAAATACGAAAGGGGGGCTTTCCCCAAAGTTATCGCGCGTCATCTTTTTGATATTCTGGCGGCTCGCAAGAGGGAACGGTTCCCCCTTCAATCGCCGCCATTGCTCATGACGCACCCCCGCCTTTCGTCCAGCCCCATGTACCGTGCCGTCGCTTCCGTGTTCGCCGCGTTGGCCATCAGCGGCTGCGCTGTTTCCGGTACCGAAACATCTCCTCAGGTGGCGGCGCCCATCCCAGCAGCCGAGGCCCAGCCGCAGCAGCACCTCTGGTGGTTCGACGCCCACGGGGCGACCCAAGATGCGCGGGCTGTTCTGGCGGTCCTGCACGACGCGCGCTCGCACGGCCTGAATCCCGAAGATTACCGGGCCACCGCACTTTCGCAGGCTGTCGAGCAAATCATGAGCGAAGGCCTGCCGCCGGCGATACCGGGCACTCCCGCAGGTGATCGCCTCGCTGCCCTTGATGCCGATCTGACCGGTGCAGTACTACGCTATCTCTCAGATCTTCATAACGGCCGCCTGAGCCCCGAAGTGCTGAGCCACCGATTCAAGGCCCCGCCTTCGCAAAGCTTCGATGCGCGCGCGTACCTCGACCGCGCCAGGCAAGCGGGCAGGGTGGGGCAGGCCGTTCAAGCGTCGACGCCCAAGTTTCCCATGTACGAGGCCTTGCGCGGTGTCATGAATGCGTACCGCGCAATGGGCGACCACCCGGCCTGGCAGCTCACGTTGCCGGAACCCAAGTCGCGCTCGATCAAGCCGGGCCAGCCATACGACGCCCTGGAAGTGCTTGCAGCCAGGCTGATCGCCCTGGGCGATCTGAGCGAACTGGTCGATCAAGGCCAGTCTGCAGCGGCTCCCGGCGTGTACGAGGGAGAGTTCGTGGAAGGCGTCCGGCGTTTTCAGGCCCGTCACGGCCTGGAGACCGACGGCGTGATCGGCGCGGCGACCCTGGCGGAGCTCAATGTCACGCCAGCTGAACGTGTCGAACAGATGGCGCTCACCCTCGAACGCCTGCGCTGGACGCCGACACTTTATGGGCCGCGCATGATTGCGATCAATGTGCCGGAGTTCATCCTGCGCGCGTATGAGCAGAAAGACGGCAAGATCGAACTGAACATGGAAATGCGAGTCGTGGTCGGCCGGGCCCTGAATACCCAGACGCCGATCTTTCTCGAAGACATGCGGTTCATCGAGTTCAGCCCTTACTGGAACGTGCCGCCTTCCATTGCGCGGGGCGAAACCCTGCCAAAGCTGCGTCGCGACCCGGCCTACTTCGACCAGCAGGGCTTCGAGTTCGTGACCCGCGACGGCAAGGTCATCAGCCAGTTCTCCGAAGAAGGACTCGCGAAGGTGAGGGCAGGAGAGTGGCGCATCCGGCAGCGGCCAGGGCCCCGCAACGCCTTGGGCGATATCAAATTCATCTTCCCCAACGACCAGAACATTTACCTGCACCACACGCCCACCCCGGCGCTGTTCGCGCGGGCGCGACGCGACTTCAGCCACGGATGCATCCGTATCGAAGAACCGGTGGAACTCGCCCAATTCGTGCTGCGCAATAACCCGGCATGGAGCAAAGATCGCATCGAGGCTGCCATGCGTGCCGGCAAATCGAGCACCTTGCGCCTCGACGAGCCGATTCCCGTGCTCATTGCCTACAGCACGGCGGTCGTCAAACGAGATGGTAAAGTCTACTTTTTCCCCGACATCTACAGACAGGACTCCCGCCTGAAGCAGGCTCTGCAATCGGCGCGTCCTCTCCATTCATGAACAGCAAGACAAACTTCGCCCGCAGGCGCTTCCTCGGCGCGGCAGTGGGGTCGGCGGCTGCGCTCGGCTTTCCCATGATCGCCCGCGCCACCACCTTCAGCACCTTTTCTGCACGGGAACTTTCGCTCGATCACACCCACACCCGAGAAAGCATCGAACTGATCTACGCACAGGGCCGGCAATACATCCCCGAAGCGCTCATCGATCTGAATCATTTCCTGCGCGACCATTATTCCGGGCGTGTGGGCCAGATGGATCCGGGCCTGTACGACATCATGCACGCGCTGCGTGCGCAACTGAAGGCGAAGCTGCCGTTCCACATCATTTCCGGCTACCGCGCGCCCGAGACCAATGAGCATCTGCGCAAGACCCGTGGTGGTGGCGTCGCGCGGCGCAGTCTGCACATGGACGGCAAAGCGGTCGATCTGCGCATGCCGGGTGTGCCACTCAAGGAACTGCGCGACGCAGCGCTCGAACTCGGCCGCGGCGGCGTGGGTTATTACCCCGGCAGCGATTTCGTGCACGTCGACACGGGCAAGGTCCGTTCGTGGCGCGGATGATCGGGCGCAGCATCCGTGGCGTGTGTGAATAAAAGCAGCATTCGCGGCGTCGGTGATTAAAAGCAGCATTCGCGGCGTGGGTGATTGGGCGCCGCATACTTGGCGGAGCGGCGCTGCAGCATCAAGCGATCTCGGTGAAGCGACCGCCCCGGTCCCCTGTCTAATAACCGCATAATGTGCATTATGTTAAATCAATAATCCGGCGCCATACGGAGGTCGCCATACTGAAGTGCGACACGACACCCCTCCACTGTGTCGCCCGCAACCCCAGCACCACTTTCCTTCTGCACCGGCGCGCTCATTCTGTGCGTCCGGCCACCGGGCATTCACCCGTCGCCATTGCCGCGTCCGCCTGGGCTGCCACTCCCAGCTTTCCGTGAAAATTGAAGGCGGTGTCGATCAGCGCGAAATGTGAAAACGCCTGAGGGAAGTTTCCAACCTGCATGTTCAAACCAGTGTCGTACTCTTCGGCAAGCAGTCCCACATCATTGCGCAGCGCAAGCACGCGCTCGAAGAGCGCCTGCGCCTCATCCCGACGACCCTGCAGAATGTAGTTGTCGATCAGCCAGAATGTGCAGGCAATGAAAGCGCCTTCACCGGGTGGCAAGCCGTCATCCACACGCCGCGTGTCGTAGCGCAGGACCAGGCCATCATGCAACAACTGGCGCTCAACTGCCTTCACCGTCGACACAACGCGAGGATCGTCTGCCGGCAAGAAACCCATGATTGGAATCAGCAACACCGCCGCATCCATGCGATTGGAACCGTAGGCCTGAGTGAAGGCGCCTACTTTGTCGTTGTAGCCTTGTTCCAGGATCTCAGCCCGCAGGGTCTCTCGGTGGCGACGCCAGCGCTCGACCGGCCCACGCAGGCCATGCTGCTCGGCAGACCGTACTGCGCGATCGAACGCCACCCAGCACATCAGCTTGGAGTGCACGAAATGCTGGGTGTTGGCACGCATTTCCCAGATGCCTTCGTCCTTGCGCGGCCAAAGCCCTTCGAGATGCTCGAGCAGGCGCCGCTGCAGCCCCCCATTGGCCTCGTGGATGTCGACGCCAGCGCATGCGGCCTCATAAAGCGAATCGATAATATTGCCGTACACGTCGAGCTGCAGCTGGTCGCGGGCTGCATTACCGACTCGCACGGGCACGGAATTACGATAGCCCGGCAACCAATCGAGCACCCGCTCCGGCATGTCAGGTTCTCCGCTCAATCCGTACATCGGTTGAAGCTGGTTCGCCGAGCCGGCAACGGCCCGCAGCAGCCAGTCGCACCAGGCCGACGCTTCCTGCCGGTAGCCGGCGTTCAATAACGAAGAAAGCGTGAACGTACTGTCACGCAGCCAGCAGTACCGATAATCCCAGTTGCGCTCGCCCCCCACGCATTCAGGCAGTGAGGTCGTTGGTGCCGCGATGACGCCGCCCGTCGGCCTGTAGGTCAGCGCCTTGATGGTGATGAGAGAACGTTCGACCGCATCCTGCCACCCTCCTTCATATCGGCTGCCGGCCGACCAGCGTGACCACGCCTGGACCGTGGCGCGTAGCGCCGTTTCGGCGTTTACCGTGTCGGGATCCGGCAGATGCGAAGCACCGTAAGTGGCTGTGAAGACGGCGGATTCTCCCGCCTGCAGCGTGAAGTGACTCTGCAGGCGTCCGTCGCGCTCGTGTATGGAGTGCGATGAGCGCAGATGGACGGCGTGAGGGCCGGCCACAAGCCGCAGCGTGTCGTCGGCACGACGCGTGAGCCACGGGACGATGGTGCCGTACTGAAAACGTGGCGCCAGGTCCATGGTCATGTCGACACTGCCGCTCTCACCGCGCAGGATGCGCACGAGCGTGGAGTTGCTCGCCTCTCCTCCCCTGATCGGCATGAAGTCCGTCAGCGCGACACTGCCCTGCTCCGTCTCGAAGCGGGTCTCGAGCACCAGTGTGCCCGGCAGGTAGCGGCGCGACACGCGTGCCTCGCACACTGGTGCAAGACTCCATCGACCATGCTTCTCGTCGCCCAGCAGGCGTGCAAAGCACGCATCCGAATCGAAGCGCGGCCAGCACAGCCAGTCGATTGAGCCTTCGCGGCTGACGAGCGCGGCACTTTCGCAGTCGCCGATCAATGCGTAATCGGAGATCGCCGGAGCTGACATCGGCACCTCCTTCAGCGTCGCGCGGCGAGGCAGGCGCCGATCACAGCTCCCATGGCCAGCAGACCGGCGAGGCCCACGCCTCGCGTCATGCCCGCAGACAGCTGCACTGCATTGCGTCGCGCCTCGTGCCCGAATTCGCCCCGCGTGGCGTGCCCGTTTGGCACCGTCTCAAATAGATTGTCTTGGCGTGCCGGATCAACGGGCTTGTGGGCACATTGCCCTTCAATGGCATTGCGGGCCAGGTAGCGGTCCATGAGCCCCGGCGCCAAGGCCTGGCCCATCACCAGCAGCGGCGCCTGATAGCCCACGAAGATTTCCCGTTCTGGTCGAAGTGCGGCCTGGACGATCGCATGTGCCGCCGCTTGCGGCTCGTACACCGGGGCGACCGGCCGGGGCGTGCGCTCGCAGTGGGTACGCGCCCATCCGAACTGAGGCGTGTTCATCGCGGGCAACACCACCGAGCATAGCTGGATCGCGCTGCCGTCGGCGATCAGCTCGCAACGAAGCGCCTCGTGGAAACCCCGCGCCGCATGTTTTGCCGCGCTATAGGCCGCCTGTAGGGGAATGGCGCGATAGGCCAGGCCGGAGCTGATCTGAATGATGGTGCCCTTCCCCTGACGACGCATGGAGGCCAGCGCTGCCAGCGTACCGTGCACAGAGCCCAGGTAAGTCACACGCGTAACGCGATCGATTTCTTCTGCGCTGAGCCCATCCACTTTCGAGAATACGGTCGCCATGGCGTTGTTGACCCAGACCGAGATAGGGCCCAGCGCCTGCTCGCAGGCAGCAGCGGCGTCCATGACGGCCTGGGCATCGGCGACGTCAACGCTTTCTGCGTGGGCGACTCCGCCGCGCAGGTGGATCTGCGCGAGCGTTTCCTGCAGACCTTGCGGGTCACGCGCCAACAGTCCGACGTGGGCGCCGCGAGCGGCAAACTCGAGCGCGGCGGCTCTGCCCACCCCGGCCGATGCACCGGTGATGACGACCACCCTGCCTTCCAGATTACGACCGCTGACGTGTGCTCCCATGCCTGCTCTCCCCGCGTGCTGTGTTTGAAGTCGCGTCGGACAAGCAAGTCTGATGCCGTTGAACCGAGTGATTGAGCGCCGCGAGAAACGCCCGTATGGCCGGGTGGGCACCTTCGCCACTTCGGTAGGCCGCTGAAATCCGGCGCTTTACCTGGGGGGAAAGCGGCACGGCGACGACTCCGGGTGTGGGGTACCGCAGCCGCAGCCCCGCCACGACGGAAACCGAGCACCCCTCTGCCACCATTGCGGCAAGGATCTCATAGCCACGACAATTCGCGTTGACGTCGGGCTCGTATCCGGCCCGGCGGCACAGGCTCTTGACGTACTCCGCGAAGCTGCTGCCTGCGGAATCAAGCGCCCAGCGCTCTTCACGCAAGTCACCGACTGACAAGGCGCCTTTGTCGGCGAGCGGATGTGTGTCGGGCAGCAGCGCGAACAGCGTGTCATCGATGAGCGGCACCATTTCCAGCGCGCCTTTCTTGGCGCTATGGCCGATGGTGAGATCGTCGACGAAGGCCAGGTCGCAGCGGTGCGAGTGCAGCGCCGCCAATCCTTCGGCAGGCTCCATTTCCTGAACCACCACCTGCAGATAGGGGTGCTGTTCCTGAACCTGGTGTATTGCGGCCGGCAGCAGAGACGTGCCCGCAGTCGGAAAAACGGCGATCGTCAGAGAGCCAGAGACTTCTTTGCGTAACGCGGCCATGTCGGATCGCGCCTCTCCGAGCACCGTGAATAGTCTGTCGGCATGGGAAACGAGCAAGGTGCCGGCCGGGGTGAGGCGCACTCCCCTGCCCTGGCGTTCGATAAGCTGTACGCCGGCCTCTTCCTCGAGTTGCGCAATCTGCTGGGAAACGGCCGACGGCGTCAGAAACAGTGTTTCCGCGACGGCCGACATCGTGCCGCGTTGAGCGAGTTCGCGCAGGGTGCGCAGACGAGTAATATCCATGTCGACCAAGGAAAGACAACGAAAAAGGTTAAGTACAGCTTAATATTAAATTAAAAAAGAATTAGTGGTACTGAATAGCCGACGTTGCTAAGATGATCGATACGTCTTACGGAGGCTGCCTTGGCTATTGGTGTATTCGACATCTTCAAGATCGGTATCGGGCCCTCGAGCTCGCATACGGTTGGCCCCATGCGTGCCGCGCGTATGTTTGCCCGGGCCGCACTGGCCGCTGGGCACCCGATCGCGCGCGTCGTGGTCGAACTGTACGGTTCGCTGGGTGCCACCGGTCGCGGTCATGCCACCGATACGGCCGTCATGCTGGGACTCGCCGGTCACGACCCTGAAACGGTCGACGTCGAGCGTGTGTCAGCCTATCTCGAAGGCATCCGTAGCCAGGGGCGCTTGTCACTGCAGGGCGCGTATCCCGTGCCCTTCAATGCGGACACCGACATTCCCTTCTTTCCGTTCAAGACCCTGCCGCTGCACCCGAACGGCATGCGCTGCATTGCATTCGACGAAACCGGAAACATTCTTATTGAGCGCAGCTACTACTCGGTCGGCGGCGGTTTCGTGGTACAGGCCGATGCGCAGGGCAACAGAGAAGACACGAGCGGCCTGCTGCCCGATCCCACCCTGCTGCCAATGCCATTTCGAAGTGGCGACGAACTGCTGCTGCTGGCGCGTGAGCACGATTGCTCGATTGCAGACATCATGCGCGGCAACGAACGTCATTGGCGTCCCGAGGCGGAAACGATTGCAGGGCTCGACCGGATCTGGTCGGTCATGCAGGCCTGCGTCGAAAGGGGCTGCCGCAGCACGGGCGAGTTGCCCGGCCCGTTCAAGGTCCGGCGGCGTGCTCCGGAACTGCTGCGCAAGCTGGAAGCGCGCGGCGGCCATGCAGGCAGCGATCCGCTGACCGTCATGGATTACGTCAACCTATACGCACTGGCCGTCAACGAAGAAAATGCGGCCGGCGGCAGAGTGGTGACCGCCCCTACCAATGGCGCCGCAGGCATCATCCCGGCCGTTCTGCATTACTACAGCCAATTCATCGACGACGCGACCCGTGAAGGTGTGCACGACTTCCTGCTGACTGCGGCAGCCATCGGCGTTCTCTATAAAGAGAATGCGTCGATTTCAGGAGCCGAGGTGGGCTGCCAGGGCGAGGTCGGGGTCGCCTGTTCGATGGCGGCGGGCGCGCTGTGCGCGGTCTTGGGCGGTACCCCCGAACAAGTCGAAAATGCCGCCGAAATCGGCATGGAACATCATCTGGGCCTCACGTGCGATCCGGTGGGCGGGCTCGTGCAGATCCCCTGCATCGAACGCAATGCCATTGCCGCCGTCAAGGCCATCAACGCCGCCAGAATGGCGCTGAACGGCGACGGCGTGCACACCGTCAGCCTCGATCAGGTCATCAAGACCATGCGCGAGACCGGCGCCGACATGATGAGCAAGTACAAGGAAACTTCGCAGGGCGGCCTGGCCGTCAATATTGTCGAGTGTTGAACTGCTCGTCCATCCAGTCGTAAAGCACAGCTGACGACAGGGGCAGGTTGGCCAGCTGGCAGTGGCCGTCGGCGCCTTCGTCATAGGTGAAGACGTATTCGCTGACCGTACCTCCCGCGCCTTCGCAGAAAGTGCGCGCCTGGTGCAGTGGTTCGGCCCCTTCCGCTTCGCCGACCATGCTGAGGCAGGGAATCTTCAACTGACCGATGAATTGCCCTGTCTGGAAGGCGTCAAGGAATTGCAGCCATTCGTGCACCGACTCGACCCCGAACCGGAAAAAGGCGAGTTTGAGCAGCACGCGCAGGTGGTCGGGCAGGTCCGAGCGCGGAATTTCCGGCAGCCATTCGCGGCGAACCTCCGGCGGATCGTCGACCACTTCACGCGGAAAGAATCCCAACTGGTAGGCCTTCAGATCAAGAATGGGCGAATTCAATGCCAGGGCGCGAATGCGGGGCTCAAAGCAGGCGGCACGGAGGGCAAAATAACCACCGAGACTGATGCCATACAAGCCCAGCCGGTCCATGTCCACGCAGGGCTGCGTAGCCAGCCAGTCCACCACCACTTTCAGGGGGGCTTCCCAGTCGGGGCGGAACTTGAGCTCCGGATGAAGGCGCGTCATGCCCGTCTGACCCGGACCATCGATGGCCAGCACGTTGTAGCCGCGTTCCAGCGCGGCACGCCCGCACTGGAAATAAAGCTCCTCGCTGCTTCCGTCGAAACCGGTGTGAACAATCACCGTCTTGCGTGGTGAACCGTCGGCCCCGGCCGGCTGAAAGAAGTACGCAGGGATGTCTGCGATCTCGAAAGGAATGCGCAGCACGTCGAAGGGGGTGCCCAGCTGACGGGCACCCTCGATGAAGCATTCACGCGAGGAGAGTCCCCATTTCTGATGATCGGGCGTGTAGGGGTCACAAAAATATTCCGCCGACCGGTAATACATGGATGCGCGAAAGAAGTGGTCGCGAGCGCTGATCAGATGCCCTTTTTCGATGGCCGCCCGCGCCTGGGCTTCGACACGCTGTGCCAGTCGGCCATGTGCCTGCACCCAGCACGCGGCCGTGTCTCGCGATTCCGACGGTTGCGCCGTGATGTCGGCGCGCACGGTGTCGGCTGCAACCAAAAGCTCGCCGACACTGGCGCCACCGTAGTTGGCAACACCAAGCGCACGCAGAAGCTGGAATTCGGCTTCCGGTTCTGCGTATCCCAGCACGCGCATGCGTCCGCGTGCCACACCATCGGAATCGGCTGTCATCGTTGTTCTCCGTTGTTGTTGCTGTGTGTTCTGGCTGCACGCAGGCCCCTGAGTGCGCAATGCTTTGCGGCAGTCAACGGCGCGCAGCAGCCCAGAATGCCATCGTCATGACGAGTGCCGTCGCGGTAATGGCCCAGAGCACCGGCACGTACGAGTGTGTGACCCCCCACAGCACGGCCGTCGCCCAGGGAGCCAGCGCGCGCGCAAGGGTGGCCGGCAGATTGATCAGCCCATTGAGCGCCCCATACGCGTGGGGGGTGACCATTTCTGGTATCACCAGGCTGCGAACGATGGTGAAAATACCATTGGCCGCGCCATACAGACAACAGAGCACGATTACAGCGAGGGTATTCCCCCTGAAGAACAGCAAGGCCAGAAACACGGGTGGCAGTACCGCCACGACAAGACAACCGATCCGGCGCATGCTGGCCCGCTCGCCCAACATTCCCACAACAATGCGCCCTCCGACCTGCGCAGGGCCGATGAAGGCAAGCGCCGTCACCACCTCACCCACGCTCAGTCCGCCCTCCAGAAGCATGGGGTACATATGGAAAGTGAATGCGGAGAACGCGGCGGCGTACGCCAACATGGCCAGCACCAGCAGCAGGAAAACCGGACTGCGAAGCGTCGCGCGCACCACAGCGCGATCGTGCTCGCGCGATTCGCCCGTGTCGCGTTCCGCCGCCGCCTTCAGATCGTCGGCCGGGCGAATCTGCCATACGTACAGCAGGCAAAGCATGAAATTCACGAACCCCAGCATGATCAGGGCTTCGCGCCAGCCCCACTGGTTCAGAAAGAACTGGATGACCGGAATGAAGACGGTGCTGGCAAAGCCGCCCCACAGGGTGATGCGGGTCACGCCGTCGCGCGCGCGCCCTGCCCCCACCCGCCGCGCCAATACCGCAAACGCCGGCTCATACAAGGTGCAGGCCTGCAGGGCACCCAGGAGCGTCGCGACCACGTAGAACGCAGCCTTGGTTTCGACCATGGACCACAGCCAGAAGAGCCCCGCTACAAGCAGGGAACAAAGACTCAGCAATGCCCGACCATGCCCCCGATCGACGGCAACGCCCACCGGATACGTGAGAAAGGCAGCCACCACCAGACCCAGTGTCGCTGGCCCGTATGCCTCGGCCCGGGTCCAACCGAGCTCGGGCATCATGGCTTCCACGATCAGGGGGTAGCTGTAATAGAGCGTGCCCCAGGCGCAAATCTGGCCCAGACCCAATACTGATATGAACAAGGCTTCGCTCTGCCTGACACGCATGTGTGTTCCCGATTCAGTTGGCCATTCGCGCCAGCACGTCTAAGAACGCCCCGACCGGCGGACTCGGCGGACGATCCTGCCGCTCGAGGCGATACAGCCTGCGCGAGAGTCCGGTGATGCCTTCGGCCTGCAGCTCGATGACGCGCCCCAGTGCGATCAGGTCCTCGACGAGCGCGTAGGGCAGCATGGCCAGACCCAGGCCCGCAGCAACGGCACGCGCGATTCCTTCGTTACTGCCGATCTCCATGCGATCGTGGGGTACCACGCCCTGGCGTGCCAGCAGATCAATGGTGACTTCCCGGGTGCCCGAGCCGGTCTCGCGCACCAACCAGCGATGCGCGCCAAGCCAATGCGCGGGCACGCGCCGCACACCGTCCGCACCGGCAACTCCCACCTGGGAGAATGCCGGCGGCGCCACGATCACGAGTCGTTCCTCGCGCCATGGGTAATAGGCCACTCCGTCCATGTGGACCGGGCCTTCGACCAGGCCGACGTCGATCTGGCAGTCGAACAGGTCTTCGACGATGGCCTGCGTATTGGCCACCACCACCCTCAACGAAATGTCTGGCCACTCCTGGGCGTAGGCCTGCAGGCAGGCCGGCAACCAGTAGCTTGCTACGGTGGTACTGGCGCCAATCACCAGCTCGCCCTGGCGCAGTCCGCTACGCCGCTCCAGTTCCTGCACGGCCGCCCGCTCCAGCGAAAAGATGGCGCGCGCGTGGGCGTTCAGGCTCTCGCCTGCGTCGGTTGGCCGCAGCCGCCGGGTGCTCTTGCTGCCGGAGCGCTCAAGGAGCGTGAGATCGAGCTGCCGCTCGAGCTCCGCCACCGCTTTGGAAACGGCCGGCTGACTGATATGCAGGCTGCGGGCGGCAGCCGAGAAGCTCCCTTCCTCGACGACATGGTGAAACACACGGAGCAGGTGCAGATTCAGTCTCACTTTAACCTTAGGTTATGGATCTGTGAAAAATATGTATTCGACTTATATAACATCAGCATATAAGCTTATTCCATAGTAATAACCCTGGTTCAAAGAGATGTCCTCCGTACCCGCTTCCAAACCGTCTGGGCTGCGCGCCCGAGTTCCGAACAACGCCTGGTGGAGCGGCCTGCTCCTGGTCGCCGTGATCGCAGCGGCGGCGATGTGGCTCGCCGACCTGCCCTCGATGCGTAATGCGGGTCTCAGTGCCCTTACCTTTGCCATTGTGATCGGCATGGTGCTGGGCAATACCGTGTTCCCGGCAGTGGCGCCCTACACAGGCACCGGCGTGGATTTCGCCAAGGCCCGGCTTTTGCGCGCGGGCATCATTCTGTTTGGATTCCGGCTCACCTTCCAGGAAGCGGCCTCCGTCGGCGTGGCAGGAATCGTTCTTGATGCCATTGTGATTCTATCTGTGTACTGCACCGCCATGTTCCTGGGGCGGCGCCTGTTTCGCATGGATCAGCAGACCTGTATGCTGGTCGGCGCCGGCGCGGCCATCTGCGGCGCAGCGGCCGTAATGGCCATGGAGCCGATCGCACGGGCGCAGGCACACAAGGTATCTGTTGCCGTGGCAACCGTCGTGGTTTTCGGCACGCTGGGCATGTTCGTGTATCCGCTCATGTACCCCTATCTGGGCCTGTCAGAACACGCCTTCGGGATTTTCATCGGCTCTACCGTACACGAAGTCGCTCAGGTGGTGGCCGCAGGCAATGCGGTCAGCCCGGCCGCGGCCAATACCGCCGTGGTGGAAAAAATGCTGCGCGTGATGATGCTCGCCCCGTTCCTGCTGGGCGTTTCGTGGTTCATGCAACGCCGTGCAAGCCGCAACCAGCTGGGTGGCAGCGGCCCGGCTGCGGCCCGCCCACCGGTTCCCTGGTTTGCGTTTGGCTTCGTCGCGGCAGTGGCGATCAACTCTCTGGGCGTGATTCCTGCCGAAGTGGTCGCCATGCTGGTTCAGTTCAGCACGATCCTTCTGGCCATGGCCATGGCCGCGCTGGGTCTGCGCACTCACTTCAGTGCCATTCGTCAGGCAGGCGCCGCGCCCCTGGCCCTCGCGGGGGTGCTCTTCATCCTGCTCGTGGTCGGCGGTTACGGGCTCAACCTGCTGCTCATTCAGGGCTAAGCGGTTTCCGACCCTGTAAGTAGACGGCGCCGAACCGCACGGGCCCGGTGATTGCTGCAAAGCCATGTCCGATGTACGGACATGGCTTTGATCGTTTGGGTCATGGTTTAGAATTGACGAAGATCAATACGTGAAATCCATTAGCCCCACACAATGACCAACTAGTATTTACCCGCCGTGTACTTGGTCTGCCTCCTGCCGGCCAAGCGGCGTCAATTTGCTACGATTCGGAGATCCTTTATGTTCGCAAAAGCTACATTCGCTGCACTGCTGTCCCTCATGGCTGTTCCCGCCATGGCCGCCCAATGTGATGTCACGATCGAAGGCAACGACGCCATGCAGTTCAACACGAAAGAAATCGTGGTAGACAAGACCTGCGAAGATTTCACCATCAATCTGGTCCACACCGGCAAGCTGCCCAAGGCCGCCATGGGTCACAACGTGGTGATCACCAAGGCTGCCGACAAGCAGGCCGTCGCCAACGATGCAACCAAGGCCGGCCCTGCTGCCGACTACCTCAAGCCGAACGATGATCGCGTCATCGCCCACACCAAGCTGATCGGCGGCGGCGAAAAAGACTCCGTCACCTTCAAGACCGCGGCCCTCGACGCCGGTGGCGACTACGACTTCTTCTGCTCCTTCCCCGGTCACTGGGCAATCATGACCGGCAAGGTTGTCGTAAAGTAAATCAACGCAACCGGTAACGAGCGCCCCCCGCTCCTGCCTGCCGGTTCCGGCCGACCCTCACGGGTCGGCTTTTTGTTGGGCGCTCAGAATTGCCAGCTGACATCAACGCCCGCCATCCAGTTGCGGCCTGAAGCCGGCTCGTAGTAGCGCAAATTGCCTTCGTTCACGATCACTGAACCCGCGTAGCGTTTGTCGAACAGATTGTCGACCCGGAGCTGCCCCGCGACTCGCAGGGGCCCCTCGCGCCAGACGTAACCGGCGTGCGCCCCCGCGATAAAGTAGGCGGGCGCGGTCTCGGTGTTCCCGTCATTGACGTAAACCCGGCTCAGGTAACGCCCATCGACACCGGCCTGGAAGCCTTCGTCTGGCAGCCAGTCCAGGCTCACGTAGGCGGCCTGCCGCGCGACACCGGGTATGTAATTGCCGGCCCGCAGCTGTTTGTCGGGGCGGTCAGCTTCCTGGCACGACGTCGTGGTGCAGTCGTCGCGATAACGGGCGTCAATCCAGCCATAGGCGAGCTGCCCACGCAGATGGCGATACAGCGTTCCACTCCAGGCCAGCTCGAAGCCGGTGCGCCGGGTACGCCCGGCATTCTGGTAAGAAGTTCTGCCAAAGCTCGCATCGGCCGCCACGATTTCTTCGCGTGTGTGACTCTGGTAAACGGCCGCGGTGGCCATGCCACCCGCGATCCGCATCTTGGCGCCAAGCTCCACCGTGGTATTGATGCTGGGTGCCAGATCAAAGTTCATGCCGGGCAGCCCATCGCTGCGGTACGAGAGTTCGTTGAAGGTCGGCGTTTCGAAGCCGCGACCTGCCGACACGTACACGTTCAGATCGGGACTGACCGCGTAGCGCAGAGCGCCCACGGGCAACCATTCGCTGTAGCGCGCAGCACCGCTGTCGTCGCCGTTGGCGGCATTCACGTAGTGGT
>JAEZGR010000324.1 GCA_023437255.1 Pseudomonadota bacterium
GCCGATTTGAATTCGACATCGAAGCGCGCGGATGCGACGAGGGGGATATCGACATCGACTGCCCAGTGTTCGGCGTTGAACGTCCACCCCGAACGCGCGGCCCAGCGTTCAAGGGCCTGGCGAATGGTCTGATCATCTGGCCTCACGGCGTAGGCAGGGCCGGCGACGGGCAGTGCTGCCGGGCTCTCCGCCACACGCGCAGACCCAGACACAGATGCAGGCCCAGCCGCGGATGCAGACCCAGAAGCAGATGCAGACCCAGACGTGGGCGCCGCCTGTGTGCCTGGCGCCAGCACAGGCGCCGGCATAGACTCGGTCACAGGCACCAGAACCGGCGCCGGGTCGAGATCCACGGCGGGCGCGACGGCCACCGGTGTGGAAGCCGTGTGCGCACGGGCTGCCGCCCTCTGGCGCCTGATCGACCCCTGCAGGTGTCCCCCACGCAGTTCGAGCTGCTCGTAGACGCCCGGCAACACCATGTAGGGCTCTTCACGCTGATACGCCAAGGGTCGGCGACCTGCGGGCCCCACCTCGAACACGGCAGGCCAGGCGCCAACGGGCGCAAACTGCAGCCACATGCGTGCGCCGTCGTCGAAGACCTGCAGGGGCATGATGTGGCTGTCGCCCGACAGCATCCAATCGAAATTGAACGCGCCGTAGCCCCGGCCCGCCTGGCCGACCACACCCTGGGTGGCTGACGTCGCCGATGGCGCATTACCTGCGGCGGGCCAGGGCCAGGCGAGTTGCGGCCAGGAACCCTGGGACCCGGTACACCCGGCGAGCAGAACAAGCGGCAACAGAAAGCAGCGTGGTGAGATCATGACGCATCAGCCTCGACATGGCGGTTGGCACTCACTGCCCCGATGGCAGTCGATGCCATGATGACGTCACCCCCCTGCGCTCACCAGACTGAGATATACGCACAGACCTTCTGATCAGTCGGACCATCTGATCCCACCGGCGCAAAAAAACACCCCGCGTTGCCCTTGGCAAGCGGGGTGCAGAATCGCGGCAGTCTGCCGTTGCCAGGCGACGGCGATGAAATATTATTTCTTCATGATCTTGCTGGCTTCCGTACCGGCAGTGCGCAGTGCCGTCATGGCCGGCTGATTGCCCGCGAGCGCCTGCATGATCTCCTTGTGGAAGACCTCGCGGATCTCGGGGTAGTTGCGCACCTGGAACCCGCGCGATGCTTCGCCCGGCTTGGCATACGCCGCCACGAGCTGCGACCACTGATCAAGATTCTTGAAGTACGACGAACCCGTGGCTTCGAGCGCTTCTTGGGTCAGGGGCAGGTAGCCCGTTTCCTGGAACCAGCGCGAGGCCTGCTTGGGTTGCGCCAGGAAGTTCAGGAAGGTGGCGGCTGCATTGTCAGCCTCTTTGGGCTGACCGGCAATCACCCACAGTGCCGAACCTGCCAGGAAAGGGTTGCCCGGTTGCTTGGCGACTTCGGGGTAATACGGAACGCCCGTCACACCGAAATTGAGCCGCGATGCAGCGCGGAATTCGCCGATATTGCCCGAGGTGGACAGGAGCACTGCACATTCACCCTTGGCAAAACGCTGCGTGGCAACTTCATTGAACTCGGGCTTGACCATCAGCTCTGAACGCACCCAGCTGATCATCAGCGACAGGTGACGAACGAACATCGAATCGAACATGAACGACGGAGTGCCCTTGCCCTTGAACCCATTGCTTTCGGACGTATAGGGCTGGTTATTCACCGCGGCCAGGTTCTCGAGGTTGATCGAGACGGGCTGATCGCTGGTCAGGGGGCAGCTGCGCGAACCGTTATTCGCGAGCGTGACCAGCTGGTCTTGCAGGCCACTCCAGGAACGATCGGGTTCGGGCTTGAGCTTGGCTTTCTTGAAGGCGTCGATGTTGTAGAACATGACAGGCACTTCAGCCATGTACGGGAAAGACAGCATGCGGCCCTTGCTGTCTCGACCGAAGGCGTTGTCGCCGTTGAGATACCACTTGGCATTCTTGATCGGGTGCGTCGCGAGCAGCACGTGCAGCGGCTGTACGTAGGAACGCGCCGCCCCGCCCGGCGCCCGGTTCTCTTCAAGCTGGGCCAGATGGGGCTTGTCTTCACGCTTCTTGGCGGCGGCAATGGCGCGCTCGATCTCGGCGACAGACCCAAAAGACTTCAGTTGCACCCGCACATCGCTCTGCGAACGGTTGAAATCGTTCACCAGGCTCTTGAAGACGTCTGCATTATGGGGTGGCAGCGCGTGCCAGACCCGTACGTCCGTGGCGGCAGAAGCGCCAAAGGAAACGGCCAGCGCAGCCACGGCAGACGCCCACGCAAATACACGCGCCGGCCTTGCGGTGCGACCAAAACCTGATCGATTCATAGCTTGTTCAACCCAGAAATGGAAAATCGGGCTCCGGACGTTCGCCGCAGATGAGATCGGCGAGCGCCTTGCCCGAACCGACACCCATAGTCCATCCAAGCGTTCCGTGCCCTGTATTGAGATAAAGGTTGGATATTCGAGTTCGCCCGATTAGGGGAACATTGGCCGGAGTGGCGGGACGCAGCCCGGACCAATAACGTACATTAGCAAAATCGAGAGCACTTGGGAATAACTCTCGTGCGAGCTGTGACATGTATTCACATCGGGCCGTATTCAGCGCCCGGGATGAATTGCCGAACTCGGCGGTACCCGCCATGCGCAGCCGGTCGCCAAGGCGACTGTAGACCATCTTGTGCTGACTGTCGGTGAGACTCACCAGTGGCGCGGCGTCGGGGTCGATGATCTGAAAGGTGGCCGAATACCCCTTGGCCGAATACACAGGACATGGCACGCCCAGGGGGCGCACAAACTCCCGTGTGTGCGAGCCGAGCGCCGCCACATAGGCGTCGGCCCGCAGCCATTCATACTGACCGTCGGGGCCGATCAATTCGGCGGCATGGATGCTGCCCCCCGCCGCCACGAAACGGCTCAGCTGAGTCCCGAAACGAAACTCCACCCCCGCGTCCGACGCCTGTTGCGCCAGCGCCTGCGTGAACTTGAAGGCATCCCCCGATTCATCGCCGGCAGTGTAATCGCCGCCCACAAGAGAGGAACGAATGCCCGCCAGCGCGGGTTCGATTGCGACGACCTCATCGGCACTGACGATACGCCGGTCCACGCCATGGTCACGCATGATGCCGGCCATCTTCTGCGACGCCTCGAATTCCTGCAGATCACGATAGAAATTCAGAATGCCGCGAGTCTGCTGGTCGTATTCAATACCCAGCTCGCCGCGCATTTCCTGCAAGGTCCGGCGACTGTATTGCGCCATGGCCACCAGCGCGGCCACATTTCGCTGCACCCGGGCAGGCAGACACTCACGAAGAAACATGAGGCCCCAGACCCCCAGATGTGGGTCTGCCCGCAGGTGAAAGGCCAGCGGCGCATTCTCGCGCATCAGCCATTTGAGCAGTTTGCCGAGCACACGCGGATTGGCCCAGGGCTCGGCGTACGAGACCGAGATCTGGCCGCCGTTCGCCCTGCTCGTTTCCATGGCGGCCTGCAGCTGGCGATCGACCACCACCACTTCGTGCCCAGCCTGCCTGAGCCACCAGGCGGTGGACACACCGATGATTCCGCTGCCCAGTACCGCAATCTTCATAAGGTGTCGATCACGCCGCATCAGCCGCCGTGGTGAAGGCGTCGGCATAGAACTCGTCTTCCGGCAGGCCGCAATGCGCGACGAAGTCGCGACGCGCATTCTCGACCATGACCGGTGCACCGCAAGCGTAGATCTGGTACCCGGAAAGATCGGGGAAATCTTCCATGACGGCGCGATGCACGAAACCACTGCGACCCTGCCAGTCGTCTTCGGGCAAGGCGTCCGATACGACGGGCACGTATTGCAGATTCGGCAGGCGCGCTTCCCACTCACGGGCGAGCGCATCCATATACAGGTCGGCCGGGCGGCGCCCACCCCAGTACAAGTGCATGGTGCGGGTGCTTTCGGTTGCGGCCAGGTGTTCGATCATGGCCTTGATGGGCGCAAAACCGGTGCCGCTCGCCAGAAAGATGATCGGCTTGTCGCTCTCGCGTAGGAAGAAGGAACCGAGCGGCGCCTCGACGCGAAGAATCTCGCGCACCTTCATTTGTGTTGCGCCCACGCCGAACACATGATCGGTGAAAGCCCCGCCAGGTGTGTGACGAATGTGCAGTTCGACAAGATTGGATTCGACCGGCGGCGTCGCCATGGAGTAGCTGCGATGGCGGCCGTCTTTCAGAATGAAGTCGAGATACTGGCCCGGGTAGTAGCGAAACGGCTCTGAAGACGGCAGCTGAAGGGTGAGCTTCATGATGTCGTCACCGAGTTTTTCCATGCTCATCACGCGCGACGGCATCTTGCGGATCTGAATATCGCTGGCCATGCGCACTTCATGCGCCTCGATCGTCAGATCGGAGAGCGGTCTTGCCTGGCAGAAGAGCGTGAAGCCCTGCTCCCGTTCCTCTTCGGTCAGAATCTGCGCAGCGCCGGGACCCGCTTCGAACGAACCTGCCGCCACCCGCCCCTTGCAGGTCGAGCATGCGCCGTTGCGGCAGCTATAGGGAAGGACGATGCCTGCTTCCAGCGCCGCATCGAGCACGGACTGCCCATCTTGCACAGTGAACTCATGTTGGCTGGGCAGTACGGTGACCTTGAAACTCATATCGCTTGTCGATCCGTTAAAAAATTCAGATATCAGGCATTTTATGATGAACGCCGCAGCAGCTTGGGCTGACGCACCTTGAGCGTCAGCGCCCGGCCCTTGCGCGCACGCTTGCCGATGTAATCGGCGAGCGCCTCAAGATCGAGCTCGAGATCGGTTTCGCGATTACGGTAGATGCCGCGGGCGATCAGCCCCTGCGCGCCAATGGCCACCCACTGCGAAAGGCTGTCGCCCTCTTCCAGCCCCATCAGCTGCGTGCCGCGGCCGCCGGACATGGTTTTCAGCTCATCAAGGGGAACCACCAGGAAACGGCCGTTCTTGGCCAGCATGGCCAGATGCGTGTCATCGGGGCGCAACAGCAGCGGCTTCATCCAGCTGTCGCCCTTCTCGATGGAGAAGAACTGCTTGCCGGCACGCTGCCGGGTGG
>JAEZGR010000362.1 GCA_023437255.1 Pseudomonadota bacterium
GGATGATGCTCGCGGCCGATGACACGGGCTTGCCGGCGATCGCTCGAATCACCGAGCAGTTGCCCCCGCAAACGCAGGGCGAAGTGATCGTCGAAATACAGAGCGCGGCCGATCAAATCCCCCTGAACATCCCTGCCGGAATGCGGCTGCGCTGGTTGCACCGCGAGCACCAGCGGCCAGGCGTCTCAACGTTGCTGCAGGAAGCGATCCAGGCTTGCGACATACCTGCGGCAGGCGACCGTTTTGTCTGGGTGGCGGCAGAATTCTCCACGGCGCAGACCGTTCGCGCGTGGTTGCGCGACGGCCTGGGCTTCAGCGGCAAAGATCAGCTGGTGGTGGCTTATTGGCGCCACGGGATGGACGAAGCCACCATGAAAAGTGGCGGAAGGCGCGCCGCGCCTATGAGTGAATCACCCAAGGCGGCTGAATGAGTCGGCGGCGATGGCGCTGGCAAGGACTGTTCGCTGATCTTGAACCGCTTCGTCAGTCGCCGCCATTTCGCGTTCTATACCTTGCACGTTCTGTATCCTTGCTGGCGATCTCGGTATTGGCGGTAGCCGTCGCCTGGCAGGTATACGCGTTGAGCGGTTCCTCGCTCCATGTCGCAGGCGTGACAGTCGCGCTGGCAACAGGCACTTTGGCGGGCTTGCTGTGGGGAGGCACACTCGCTGACCAGGGCGACCGTAGATTCATTATGATCTGGGGCCGGGCGGCCTACGTGGGCGTTGTCTGTCTGCTATGGGCCAACAGTCTGCGGCCCGAGCCGGGCCTCGTTCTGATTTACCTGGCAACGCTGCTCAGCGGCCTGACCAGTGGCTTCAGCGCACCTGCGCTCATGGCGGCACTGCCCCGCATGGTGCCCGATCATCATCTGGCGTCTGCCGGTGCGCTGAATGCGCTGGCCATGGAGCTGGGGCGACTGATCGGCCCGCTGATCGCCGGCATGCTGCTCGCGCGAAGCAGCCCGGCCATGTGTTATGGCCTGGTGCTGATTGGTGCGGCACTGGTTCCGCTGCTGCTTGCACGGTTGCCTCGCGACCTGCTCCTGCCGGATCCGCAGACGGCACCACAGCACACTGCGCGTCGCCCCATGTTCCGCCAATGGGGTGAGGGCGTGCGTTATGTCACCCACGATCCGGTGATTGCCTGCCTGCTGGGGCTGGATCTCGTAGCGATGCTGTTCGTCAGCGTGCATACTGTGATGCCGCAGCTGGGCGACGCGGTGCTTTCGGGCGGACCCCAGATGGTGGGGTATCTGTATGCCGCGCCCGCTGTGGGCGCGCTGTTGGTTGCTGTCAGTTCGGGCTGGACACGGACGCTGGCGCGCCCGGGCCGGGTGGTGATCCTTTGCACTGTGCTTTGGGGCCTGGCGGTGATGCTGGCGGGTTTCGCGGCTGCAGGAGTCCGCGACGGCGGGAACGCGTGGGCGCCATGGCTGGTGCTGGCGTGTTTGGCAGTGAGCGGAATGACCGACACTGCTACCGACATTGTGCGCGGCGCACTGCTGCAGTTGCACACGCCAGATCCGTTGCGGGGCCGGGTGTCTGCGCTGTGGTTGTTGCAAGGCTCGGTGGGGCCGGCCCTGGGTGGCTTGCAGGTGGCGGGGTTTGCCACACTGTGGTCGCCCTCTCGTGCGATGGTCGCCGGCGGCGCTTTGTGTGCCGGTGTGGTGTCGCTGGCGGTGGGGATGCCGGGCAGCCCGCTGCGCCGTTCACTGTGGCGCCTCGGGAGCAGGGCCGACGCAAAGTGAGCGGGGATTCGTGTAAGCTTTTGGGATGAACGAATCACGCAAACTCGCCACCTTTACAGCCTCCGGGTCTCCCAAGGAAGTGGGCCTGGCGCTCGGCGCCTTCGGCAAGGCCGCGGTGCATGAATACCTCATCCATACGCCCGCCTGGGCCTCCGTCATGCAATGGCGCGACAGCACTCACGCCAGCGAACTCGAAGGCCTGACGCGCGAACTCTTCCCCCACGTCTGGCAGGAACTGGAAGGCCTTGCACAGGGTCTGGAGCTGCCGCTCGAAGACGTATTTCTGTGGAACTGTCGCGGCGACCTCTGGGCAATGGCGCCCGAAGGATGCACGACGGTCATGTCCAGCGGGCCCGATGGGGTGCGCATCACGCACAACGAAGACGGTGATCCCGGCCTTGCTGGCTACTGCGGTATGGTGCTGGTCCAGCCCGAGGGTCAGCCCGCTTTCGCGTCGTTCGTATACCCCGGTTCGATTCCCGGCCACACCATTGCCGTGACGGCCAACGGTCTGGCCATGACCGTGAATAACGTCAGGTGGCTCGATGCCCAGTTGGGTGTGCCGCGCATGGTGCTTGCGCGAGCTGTATTGGCTGCCGATAGTCTCGCCAGAGCGATACAGCTCCTGCGCGAGTCACCTCGCGCGGGCGGCTTTCACCTGACCATCGCCGAGGCGCATGGCGCTCGCCTGGTCAGTGTGGAGTTCGGCCCCCATGTGTGCTCGGTGCTGAATGTCGACGGGGTGCATCTGCATGCCAACCACGCGGTGCATCCACAGGCGCGCAATCTGCCGCAGATCATTACCGGGTCTTCCGGGTTTCGGCAGATCAGGGGCGAGCAACTGATCGCCACTGAGCCCGTCGACCCGCTCAAGGTGTTGTCGGACCAGGCCTCGGAACAGTACCCGATTTGCCGCAGAGACCCGGCCGACAGCGACAACGAGAATACGCTCGCCACCGCCGACATGCGCGTGGTTAATGGCGAAATCCTGTGGGAAGTGCGTACGTTGCCGACTCTTGCGCCCTGTTTCCGATTCCGCAACGCGACACTTATTTCGTAACACGCGGGGCCCGCGCGGCGGGCCCGTGAACTGCCTATGGTATCTTCCCCGCGGAGGCAGGAGGATACGAATAACATGGATAAAACTCTGCTCAAGGGGCTTATGGTGCTCGAAGCCATGAGCCAGCTTGACGGCGCACACTACACGCTCGATCGCATTGCGAAAGAAGTCGGCCTAACCCGCAGCAACGTGCATCGCACTTTGCAGACGCTGGCACATGCCGGCTATGTGCGTCGTGATCCGGACACGGGCGCCTACCAGTGCACGCTCAAGATGTTCGAACTGGGGTCACGCCAGCTCGCCAGTCTCGACGTGCGCAAGATTGCCTTGCCGCACATGCGTGAACTCGCTCGCCTCACGGGTGAAACCGTGCATTTGTCGGTGCTCGATGGATTCGACGTGGTGTACATCGACAAGATCGACAGCACGCAGCCGCTGCTCGCCTACTCGACCATTGGGGGCAGGGCGCCGGCCTACGCTGTGGCAACGGGGAAGGCGCTGCTGGCGTTCCAGGCGCCCGACTACATCGAGCATTACGCCGATCACCTGCAACAGCTCACCAACAACACGCACGTGTCGGTGCCCGATCTCAAACTCGAACTGCAAGCGGTGAAGTCCGAAGGTCATTCCATCAATCTGGGCGAATGGCGCGAGGGTATCGGCGGCGTGGCCGTGCCGATCTTCAACGGTTTCTCCCGCACCGTGGCGGCACTCGGTATTTCTGGCCCGCTTGATCGTCTGACGCGCGAGCGCATGCTTGAGCAGGCTTTACCCCTCAAGCATGCCGCCCGTGAAATATCGGCCTGCATGGGCTACGCGGGCGATTACTTCGGCATCGGCGCGCAGTAAGCAGCCGTCCTTCCTGATTTCTCCTTTTCTGGTCTTCGACTAGGGATAACCCCTGGGCGCAAGGTAACTGCTTGACTCTGCTCAAGCGAGGTCCGTATGATCGACTTACCAAATATGGGATATGAATCCTAATATTTGGGACGGCATCACGATGCGGGCTTGCGCTATTCCGCAACGGATACGCATGTGGCATCAGTACCCCTTGGGATGCCGTTGGCACCCTGACGAAGAGAGACATTCTGTGGCAATGCTTTTCACTTTCAATGCGGGTCACCAGCAGCACGCCCCCGCCGAAATCCTGATCCGCGGCAATCCCATCCCCAACTTCGAACAACCCGAGCGGCTCGAGCGGCTCAAGGCGCAATTACTCGCCGAGAACCACGAGCTGCAGGAAAGCAGAGCGTACTCCCGCAAGTGGGTCGCTGCGGTGCACGATATTGGATACCTCAACTTTCTGGAAACAGCGCACGAACGCTGGACTGAATTCATGGCCGGGCAGGGTGCGAACAGCGACCGCCCATCGGCAGGCCTGATTCAGGCGCACGTCTTTGCGCATCACTCCTCGCGCGAAAAGCCCTCCTCGATCCAGGGGCAGGTGGGCTATTACCTCTCAGGCGGATCGTGCCCGGTTGACGCCGGTACGTGGAAGGCCGCTCTGGGCTCGGTGGACACCGCGCTCAGTGCTGCCGACCTGGTCCTGGAAGGCGGTGCGCGCCACGCCTACGCCCTGTGCCGGCCGCCCGGCCATCACGCTTACGCCGATTTTGCGGGCGGGTTCTGCTACCTGAACAACGCAGCGGTTGCGGCCAACTATCTGGCCAAGAAGCTGGGCCGGGTGGCGATTCTCGACGTCGATGCGCATCACGGCAACGGCACGCAATCGATCTTCTACGAACGTGACGACGTGCACTTTGTGTCGATTCATGGCGATCCCAATGTGCTGTTCCCCTTTTATGCCGGCTACGCCCATGAGCGCGGCAAGGGGGCGGGCCTGGGTCATAACCTGAACATTCCCCTGCCGCTGGGTACGGAAGACGAGGCATTCCTCGCGGCCGTGCGCCAGGGCATGCAGTCGGTCGTGAACTACGGGCCGGACGCGCTGGTGATCTCGCTGGGCTTTGATGCCTACAAGGGCGATCCGGCCGCAGGTCTGGCGGTCAGCACCGAGGGTTTCGAGCAACTCGGCCGCATGATCGGCGGGTTCGACGGCCCGGTGTTGTTGATTCAGGAAGGCGGCTATGTCGTGCAGAAGCTCGCCGAAAACATGCAGGCTTTCCTCAAGGGTTTCCTGGGGCAGCGGCAGTAAATCCCGTGCACGGCGCCGGGTCGTCTGGCCCGGCACACATTCATTCAGAGAGAAGTGATCATGCAAGTCGATAATGCAGTGAACGCCCTGGTTGAAAAGGATATTGCACACGTTGTGCACCCTTACACGAATCAGGCCCGGCACCTGGAAAAGGGCCCCAGCGTCATCGAGCGGGGCGATGGGTGCTACGTGTATGACAATCAAGGCAAGCGCTATCTCGAGGCGATGTCGGGTCTTTGGTGCGCGAGTCTGGGCTTTTCGGAGAAGCGTCTGGTTGCTGCCGCTCAGGCCCAGCTCGACACCCTGCCGTACTTCCACCTGTTCAACCATTATTCGCATCCGGCAGCCATTCAGCTGGCGGAGAAGCTCGCATCGATCGCTCCCAACGGTCTGAAGCACGTACTGTTTGCCAACTCGGGTTCCGAAGCAAACGACTCGGCCGTGAAGATGGTCTGGTATTACCACAACGCGATCGGCAAGCCGCAGAAGAAGAAAATCATCGGCCGTCAGTTCGGCTATCACGGCGTGACCGTCGCCTCCGGCAGCCTCACCGGCCTGCCGCCCGTGCATGCGAACTTCGACCTGCCGATCGACCGCATCCTGCACACTTCGTGCCCCAGCTACTACCACCATGCACTCGAAGGCGAATCCGAAGAGGCGTTCGCGACCCGCATGGCCAATGATCTCGAGCAGTTGATCGAGCGCGAGGGTGCCGACACGATCGGTGCTTTCATTGCCGAGCCCGTTATCGGCGCCGGTGGTGTATTGACACCGCCCAAGGGCTACTTCCAGAAGATCCAGGCGATTCTTAAGCGCCACGACATTCTGTTCATTGCCGACGAGGTGATTTGCGGTTTCGGTCGAACCGGCCAGATGTTCGGCTGCAATACCTACGGCATCGAGCCCGACATGATGACCGTGGCCAAGGGCCTTTCGGCTGCCTATCAGCCGATCTCGGCGCTGATCTTCAGCGATGCCATCAAGCAGGCGCTGGTCGATGTCGGCAGCAAGCAGAGCATGTTTGCGCACGGCGTCACCTACTCCGCACATCCCGTGTGTGCGGCGGTTGCACTCGAAACCCTGCGTATCTATGAAGACGACGACATCGTCGGCAAGGTGCAGGCCATCGCCCCGTACTTTCAGCAACGCCTTTCCGAGCTGCAGGATCACCCGTTGGTCAGCAACACCCGTGGCGTGGGCTTGCTCGGCGGCGTTGAGATCGTGAAGGACAAGGCCAGCCGTACCCCGTTCCCGGCCGAGCTCGATATCTGCAACTGGATCCAGCGTCGTTGCGCCGATTACGGCGTGATCGTCCGCGCGATCCGCCAGTCTGTTGCCTTGTGCCCGCCGCTTATCGTGACGGCTGCTCAGGTCGACGAGATCTTCGACGCCTTGGAAAAGGCGCTCGACGACGCAGCACGCGAACACTAACAACATCGACAGCGCACCGCCCGAAGGTGGGCGGTGCACAGAAAACTGTGCAGGGAGTTTGTATCAATGAGAATGAATAAGCGCTTCTGGAAGTCGGCCTTGGCCGGCCTGGCCTGTGTGGTGGGCCTGACTCAACTGGGCGTGGCGGCCGCGAACGAGCCGGTAAAGGGTGGTCGCCTGAACCTGGTGGTGCAGCCCGAGCCCCCCTTGCTGAACCTGGGTGTAAACAAGCTGGGCCCCACTTCATTCGTGGGCGGCAAGATCTATGAAGGCCTGATCACGCTGTCGCCGGACTTGAAGCCGTTGCCGCGCCTGGCCGAGTCATGGACAGTGTCGCCCGACAGCACCACCTATGTGTTCAACCTGCGCAAGGATGTGACCTGGCACGATGGCAAGCCTTTCACGGCCGATGACGTCATTTTCAGCTTCACCAAATTCCTGCCGGCCACGACCCCGCGCACGGGCATGGTCTTGGGTCTGACCGAATCGATCACCGCCCTCGACTCACACACCGTCGAATTCAAGTTCAAGAAGCCGTTCCCGGCGTTGATGATGGTACTGGAAGCGACCGGTGGCACGATCATGCCGGCCCACCTGTACGAAGGCGTGGAGGATTTCCGTACCGCCCCCGCCAACAACACGATCGTGGGCACGGGCCCCTTCAAGGTCAAGGAATGGCGCAAGGGTTCCTACATTCATCTGGTGCGTAACGACAATTATTGGGAAGCCGGCAAGCCCCACCTCGACGAGATCTACTTCCACGTGATCCCTGATGCCAACAGTCGTTCGATGGCGTTCGAGAGCGGCCGTATCGACGCGATCCGTACGGGTGACGTGGAGAACTTCGAGATCCTGCGTCTGGCCGAGATCCCCTCGGTGGAGCTGACCAAGGCGGGCTGGGAATACTACGACCCGATCGCTTACCTGCACATCAACATGCGCAACAAGCCCATGGAT
>JAEZGR010000100.1 GCA_023437255.1 Pseudomonadota bacterium
CGCAGCTGTTTCTGACGGCGACGGGCCAGCGCGTAGGCTTCCGGCTCTGCAGGGTCGGCGTACACCAGAATGTAGGTGCGGCCAGCCAGGTTGTCGACGATCACCAGTTCATCGATCTGCAGCAGCATGATGTCGGGGGTACCGTCTTCCTGTCCGGCAGGAAACGGCTTGGTCGGCCAGCCGAGGCGAGGCTCGATGTGGCGCACGGTTTCGTAGCCGAAGTAACCGGCGAAGCCGCCGGCAAAGCGTGGCATGCCCGGGCGCAGCGCTACCTTGAAGCGGCGCTGATAGTCTTCAATGAAGGTGAGCGGGTCACCCTCGTGGGTTTCGACGACCTGGCCCTTGTGCACCACTTCGGTTGTCGTGCCCCGCGAACGGATCACGGTTTTGGCGGGCAGGCCGATGAAGGAGTAACGGCCGAATCGTTCGCCGCCCACGACGGATTCCAGAAGGCAGCTGTTGCGCCCGCCTTCAGGCCCGCTGTGCGCCAGCTTCAGGTAAATCGCCAAGGGGGTGTCGAGGTCGGCATACGTCTCGGTGATGAGGGGTATGCGGTTGTAGCCTTGTGCGGCGAGGGCGTTGAATTCAATTTCTGTCATGGGGGCCTCTGAGTCTGGAATCTTGGGCGGCCGGGACAGAAAAAAATAAAGCCCGGCCATTTCTGGTTACCGGGCTGCCTTTGCTGCTGGCTTGACGGCCACGACCGTGTCGTGGACGCCAGCGAGAATCACCGCGACCCGGAATACAAACGCCACCAGCGCCAATAGGCGCCAGCTGCGATGTACGGGGTACGGGTTGCGTTCATGTTCGGGTGTTCTGTTGGTTTTTACACGATGTGGCCGGGCTGCGAGCTGAGCCACTCGGCTGCTTTATCGATGCCAAAAACTATACCATCAATATCGAGCTCGTGTATATCGCGCCCTTCGTTGTAACCGTAGGGCACTGCCAACACGGTCATGCCGGCGGCCCGGGCGGCCAGAGCGTCGTTCACGGAGTCGCCAATGGCCAGTGCTCTGGACGGTTCGCATCGTAGCTGTTTGCACGCGTGCAGAAGGGGCATGGGGTCGGGTTTCTTGCGTGCGCAGGTGTCGCCGCACACCACAACACTGAACCACGATGCCAGGTCCGTGAGTTCAAGCAGTGGCAACGTGAATTCGGTGGGCTTGTTGGTGACCACCGCCAGTCGCAGCCCGCGTTCCTGCATGGCCGCGAGCCCTTCGCGCACACCCGGGTAAACCTGTGAACGGCGCCCATTGACGGCATGATAGTGGCGCCCGAAAACCTGCAGAGCCTGTGCCACGCTGGTGTCATCGACCGGCAGGCCGGCGCGGGGATCGGAAAGGCAGCGGCGCACGAGATTCTCGGTGCCCTTGCCCACATAGGTGGCCACGTCTTCCTGCGGCAGGGGGGCGGCGCCGAGCTCGACCAGCATGGCGTTGGCCGCGTCGGCCAGATCGGGAATCGTGTCGATCAGGGTGCCGTCGAGGTCGATCAGTACGGCCTGAAAATCCGGGGATGTGGAGCGATCGCTTGACATGCGTTTGTTCCGTAAACCTGACTTAAACGGTGCGGGGGCTGGCCTTGATGATTTCGTCGCGCATGGCCTGGATGACCGTTTGATAATCGGGCGCGCCGAAAATGGCGGAGCCGGCAACGAAGGTGTCGGCACCGGCAGCGTGGATCGCACCGATGTTCTCGACCTTGACGCCGCCGTCGATTTCCAGCCGGATGGGCTGGCCGCCGGCCTCGACCCAGGCATCGATGCGACGGCGCGCTTCACGCAGCTTGTGCAAGGTTCCGGGAATGAACTTTTGCCCGCCGAAACCGGGGTTCACCGACATGAGCAGAACCATGTCGAGCTTGTCCATGACGTGGTCCATCCAGCTGAGGGGAGTGGCAGGATTGAATACCAGACCGGCCTTGCAGCCGTTGTCGCGGATCAGCGCAAGACTGCGATCGACGTGGCGGGACGCCTCGGGGTGGAAGGTGATGATGTTGGCGCCGGCCTTGGCGAATTGCGGGATAATGGCGTCGACCGGTTCCACCATCAGGTGCACGTCGATCGGGGCCGAAGTATGGGGCCGAATTGCCTCGCACACCATGGGTCCGATGGTGAGGTTGGGAACGTAATGGTTGTCCATGACGTCAAAGTGGATCCAGTCGGCACCGGCGGCGACGACATTGCGCACCTCTTCGCCCAGGCGGGCAAAATCGGCGGAAAGCAGGCTGGGCGCGATGCAGATGTCTGGCAGAGTCATGGCAAAGGAACAGTGAAAGAATGACGGCAAAGATGAGTGTATTGCAGTTTCGAGCGGTACCGGGCGGTTCACGTCGGCCCGTGCTTGGCAAACGGCTGTTCCAGGGCGCTGTGCCGGGCCGGGGCGTCCGAGCAATGGCCATTACCGTATTCGCAGTGCTCTTGGCCTCGTGTGCCTCGGTCGATATCGAAGAGCCGGGAACTGCCATGCCCCCGGAGGTCGACATCACGCAGCAGCCACTCAAGGTGCCACCGCTCGAAGCACTGCGCGACACACCCGAGCGACCGCTGGCGGGCCGATTCGTTCCCGTCGGCTGGGCGGCATTGCCGTCATGGGCCGACGACGATCTGTCGCGGCTCTGGCCCGTGTTCATCAACAACTGCAAGGGGCTGATGCGGCCTACCGGCGGCTCTGCGGTGCAGCAGGCACGGGCCACGCCGCGCGCCTGGCAGCCGGTGTGTGCGGCAGCAGCACAGGCAGCGCCGCAAACAGGAGCGCAAGTACGCGCCTTCATCGAGCAGCATCTGCAGCCGTGGCGCCTGCTCGACGAACAGGGCAAGCCCGCCCGGAACACGGTCACTGGGTATTACGAGCCCTTGGTGCGCGGCGCACGCAAGCAGGGTGGCGCCTATCAGTGGCCTCTGTATCAGCCACCTGCCGATCTGCTCACCATCGATCTGGGCAGCGTGTATCCAGAGCTGGCCGGCAAGCGGATTCGCGGCAAGCTCGATGGCCGGCGTGTGGTGCCTTACGACACCCGTGCTGAAATCGCCGCCAAGCCCGAACGTCAGCCACCGGCGATCGTCTGGATCGACGACCCCGTCGAGGCGTTCTTTTTGCAGATTCAGGGCTCGGGCCGCGTGCAGTTGCCCAACGGAGAAGTGATCCGTCTTGCTTATGCCGATCACAACGGCCGCCCGTACGCCTCGATAGGGCGCTGGCTGGCCGACAAGGGTGAACTGCCACTCGCACAGACCTCCATGCAGAACATCAAGGCATGGGCGCAGCGCAATCCGGGCCGGGTCCAGGAAATGCTCAATGCCAATCCGGCCATGGTGTTCTTCCGCGAAGAGCGCGTGGCGGATCCGGAACTGGGCCCCAAGGGCGCGTATGGCATTCCGCTCGCCAGTCAGCGCGCCGTGGCCGTCGACACCCGCTTTGTGCCCCTGGGGGCACCGGTGTACCTGGCCACCACCATGCCCGCCAGCAGTCAGCCGCTGCGTCGTTTGGTATTCGCGCAGGATACGGGCGCGGCCATCAAGGG
>JAEZGR010000101.1 GCA_023437255.1 Pseudomonadota bacterium
GATGCAAACACGCGCCTTCATACTGGAAACCGAAGACGCCATCATCACCCTTGATGGCACGATCAGTCTGAAGGAAGAGCGGCTCGATCTTGATATCCGGCCGGAGAACAAGACTCTGCGTATCTTCACCTTCCGTTCGCCGCTGTATGCGCGTGGCACCTTCAAGAATCCCGATGTCGGCGTGCAGGCCGTGCCGGTGGCGGCCCGTGCCGGTGCGGCCGTCGCATTGGGTGTCGTGGCGACACCCCTTGCGGCGCTCGTCCCTCTGTTGAACATGGGTACCGAAGACAGCAACCAGTGTTCGGCACTGCGAGGCGGCAAGGGGGGTGGCGGCGCGCGCGGCCAAGAGACTCAGCGCGAGACCGGCCCTCGAGGCGCAGCCTCAGGCGGCGGAAGGGGCGGCAACAAGAAAGAGTCCGACACCGAATTCGAGGAAGTCATTCCTCATTGAGCGTGCACTGCGAGGCAGATCAGGGATCGGCCCGGTCGCGATCTTCGGGGGGCGGAACGAAACGCTGAGATGCCGGACCTCGAGGGTCTTCGAACTCGCTGGCAGAGGAAGATGGCACTGTCGGGTCGATGCGGCGCTCCAGCCGCGCCATGGCGCCCAGAATGAACAGGGCGGCCAGGGTGCCGAGCACCGCGGTGCTTTCCCGGCCCATACCGGCGGCAACGCCCACCGCGGCAGCCACCCAGATGCTCGATGCGGTGGTCAGACCCTTGATAGCCCAGCGCTGGTCCTGCTTTAGGATGGCGCCAGCACCCAAGAAGCCGATGCCGGCAGTAATGCCCTGCAGCACCCGGCTGGCGTCGGCGATATCCATGCCACTGCGCAGGGGCACCAGAATGAAGAGCGCCGCGCCCAACGACACCATCATGTGTGTTCGCAACCCCGCGGCTTTCCCCTTGCGCTCACGATCGAACCCGATGAGCGCGCCCAGGAGCGCCGCGACCATCAGGCGCACGCAGATGATGGTGGCTTCGGTCAGGTCGGAAACATCCGAGAATTCCTGCAGTATCGTTGCCCAGATGCGGTCCATGGGTGGTTCCTGAAAGTATGCGGGCATGCACAGGTTAGAATAACGATCTTTCTTCTTTCTACTGTACGAGCATGCGCCTGCTGATCGCCCTATTGTTGCCGTGGCTCACGTTTTTCACGATCGGTCGCCCAATCGCCGGCATCATTTGCCTGGTGCTGCAAGTCACGCTGATCGGTTGGTTGCCGGCTGCGCTATGGGCGGTCTATGCCCTTGGCCAGTACAAGACTGACAAGAAGATCGAGAAGGTTCTTCAGCAGAAATAGCATGGAATCTTCTTCGACACCCGCCCGGCTGGCGCTGAGAGGGATCACGAAGCGGTATCCCACGGTAGTTGCCAACGACAGCGTCGACCTGACCGTCAAGCCCGGCGAGATTCATGCCATCCTCGGCGAGAATGGCGCGGGCAAGTCCACCCTGATGAAAATCATCTACGGGGTGACGCGTCCTGATTCCGGACACATTCTCTGGAACGGCGAAGACGTGCGCATCGCGAATCCTGCTGCGGCCCGTCAGCTGGGCATCGGTATGGTGTTCCAGCATTTCTCGCTGTTCGACACCCTCACCGTAGCTGAAAACATTTCGTTGGGCCTGCCGGGTCGGCATCGCATGGCCGAACTCGAGCAGCGTATTGCACAGAAGGCCGCCCAGTACGGGCTGGATCTCGAACCGCAGCGTCATGTACATACCCTCTCGGTGGGTGAGTGTCAGCGCGTTGAGATCGTGCGTGCCCTGTTGGGTGAGCCGCAGCTGCTGATTCTCGATGAGCCGACCTCGGTGTTGACGCCACAGGCGGTGCAAGCCCTGTTCCAGACCTTGCGTCAGCTGGCCTCCGAGGGCTGCAGCATCCTGTACATCAGCCACAAGCTCGATGAAATTCGTGAGCTGTGTCACGCCTGTACGGTCATGCGAGGTGGCCGTGTCACTGGCGTTTGCGACCCCCGACAGGAGACCGACGCCAGTCTTTCCCGACTCATGATCGGGAGCGAGCCTCCCGTCGTGCGCCACGAGGAGCGGCCGGCCGGCCGCGTTTTATTTTCGGTGCGTGAGCTTACGCTGCCACGGGCTCACCCGTTTGCCACCCCGCTCGAAGATATCAGCTTCGACCTGCGCGAGGGCGAGATCCTGGGCGTCGCGGGCGTGTCGGGCAATGGTCAGCAGGAACTCCTCGCAGCGCTGGCGGGCGAAGACAGCCGCGTCGCCCGCGACGTATTGCTGCTCGATGGCAAGCCTGTCGGCCACACCTCTGCTTCGTGGCGCCGCAATCACGGGGTGGGCTTTGTGCCCGAGGAACGCCTGGGTCGAGGCGCGGTGCCCGATCTTTCGCTCGCTCAGAACATGCTGCTGTCGCACCAGAACCGGCAGACGATCCGTCGCGGCTTCGTGCGCCGCCCCATGCTGCGTTCGCTGGCCGACGGCATCATTGATCGCTTCCGGGTCAAGGCGCACGGGCCACAGGCCGCTGCAGCCAGTCTCTCCGGGGGCAATTTGCAAAAATACATCATCGGCCGCGAAGTCACGCGCCAGCCCCGTGTGCTTCTGGTCGCGCAGCCCACCTGGGGCGTCGACGTGGGTGCCGCCGCCCAGATCCGCGCCGAACTCCTCTCACTGCGAGACGCGGGTTGCGCCGTCCTCCTGATTTCTGAAGAACTCGACGAACTGTTCGAGATCTCCGACCGCCTCATGGTGATAGCAAAAGGGCGTGTATCGCCCTCGATACCCACGCGTGATGCGTCACTCGATCTGATCGGCCGCTGGATGAGCGGCTTGTGGAATGATTCGGAGGTCGGGCATGCTGAGGCTTGAGCGCCGCGCCCAACCTTCCCGGCTCATGGCATGGTGCTCACCGCTGCTCGCGGTAGTGCTTACCGCTCTGTGCGGCCTGGTGCTGTTTGCGGTCGTCGGCAAAGATCCGATCGCCAGTCTGAGAGTTTTCTTCCTTGAACCCATCAAGGACCTGCATGGCTGGTCTGAAGTGGGCGTCAAGGTAGCCCCGCTTCTGACCATCGCGGTGGGGCTGTCGATCTGCTTCCGGGCCAATGTGTTCAACATCGGTGCCGAGGGTCAGTTGGTGGTGGGCGCGATCACCTCCGGCGCGCTGGTGCTGTTCCTCGACAACGAAGAAAACGGCGGGGCCTTGCTTATCGCCATGGCACTGGCCGCCGGTGTCGTGGGCGGCATGGCCTGGGCGGCCATTACCGCCTTCTTGCGCGACCGTTTCAATGCCAACGAGATTCTGGTTTCCCTCATGCTGGTCTATGTGGCCGAGCTCCTGCTCAGTTACCTGGTGCATGGCGCGCTCATGGACCCAGACGGCTTCGGTTTTCCGCAGTCCAAGCTGTTTTCCGATGGTTGGCTGCTGCCGGTCGTGTTGCCAGGCACCCGCCTGCACATTGGCATTGTGCTCGCTCTGATTGCCGCCGTTGTCGGCTGGCTGTATCTCACGCGCAGTTTCTCGGGCTTCAAGCTGCAGGTCGGCGGCATCGCTCCGATGGCGGCCCGCTACGCAGGCTTCTCGTCGCGCAGTTCGCTGTGGATTTCGCTGCTCGTCTCGGGGGGACTGGCAGGGCTGGCTGGCGCCGCTGAAGTCATGGGACCCATCGGCCAGCTCACGCCCTCTATTTCGCCGGGCTATGGTTTTGCGGCCATTATTGTGGCCTTCGTTGGGCGTCTGCACCCGCTGGGTGTGATTTTTTCCAGCTTCATTATGGCCCTGTTCTACATCGGCGGTGAGCTCGCGCAGAGCCGGCTGGGCATGCCCAGCGCGGTGACCGGCATTTTCCAGGGGATCCTGCTTTTTGCCCTGCTTGCCTGCGACGTGCTGATCCACAATCGCTTGCGCTGGAGACGCTGATGGACGCTCTCGCACCTCTCATCGCTTCCGCCATTGTTGCCGGTACACCGCTCATGCTGGCGGGCCTGGGTCTGCTGGTGAATGAACGCAGCGGAGTGATCAATCTGGGCTCCGAGGGCATGATGCTGATGGGCGCCATCGCCGCGTTTGCCACCACCGTGGGCACCGGCAGTTACGTGCTGGGTTTTCTGGCCGGGGCGGTGGTCGCCATGATGATGTCCGGTTTTTTTGCGTGGCTCACGATTTGGTTGGGCGCCAACCAGGTCGCCACGGGTCTGGCGCTGTCGCTGTTCGGTGTGGGCACCTCGGCCTACCTGGGCCTGCCCTACGCGGGTGACAGCCTCCAGCCGCCGCAGTTCGCCATTCCGGTATTGGCCGACATACCGGTGCTGGGTCAGGCGCTGTTCCGCCAGCATCCGCTGGTGTACGGCTCCATACTCCTGTGCTTTGCAATTGCCTGGTTCCTGGGGCGCACTCGCGCCGGCCTCATTGTGCGGGCTGTGGGGGAATCTCCGGCGTCGGCTCATTCACTGGGTTACGACGTGCGCCGGATCCGGCTGGCCTGCGTGCTGTTCGGCGGCGTGTGCGCGGGGTTGGCGGGCGCTTTCATGTCGCTGGTATACACGCCCTTGTGGGTGGAAGGCATGGTGGCCGGGCGCGGCTGGATCGCCCTGGCGCTCACCACTTTTGCCACCTGGCGGCCCTTCCGGGTCATGGCGGGTGCCTATCTGTTTGGCGGCATCACCATCCTCACGTATCACATGCAGGCGCTGGGCGTGCCCATCGCCTCACAGCTGCTTTCGATGCTGCCGTATATTGCCACCGTGGTGGTGCTGGTGCTGATATCGCGCAACGCCGCCTGGATCCGCCTCAACATGCCGGCGTCTCTCGGCAAGAATTTCAATCCCAACGCATAAGGATCGACATCATGTCTGGACACTTCATTCGCAATGCCCTGGGCGCAGCCGCGCTGGCCCTGTCCGTGGGCGCCCCGGCAGTGGCGCAAGACGAACCGCTCAAGGTGGGCTTTGTTTACGTGAGCCCGATCGGCGAAGCAGGCTGGACCTGGCAGCAGGATATCGGCCGCCGCGAGCTCGAGAAGGCGCTGGGCGACAAGGTGGTGACACAATACGTGGAAGACGTGCCCGAAGGTGCCGACGCCGAGCGTGTGATCCGTGACCTGGCCCAACAGGGCAACAAGCTGATCTTTACGACCTCATTCGGCTACATGAACCCGACGCTCAAGGTCGCCAAGCAGTTTCCCGATGTGAAGTTCGTGCACTCCACGGGCTACAAAACGGCCGACAACGTCGCGGTGACCAACGCCCGCTTCTACGAAGCGCGCTATCTGGCCGGCATCATCGCAGGCAAGATGACCAAGAGCAACGTCATCGGCTACGTGGGCGCCTTCCCGATTCCTGAAGTGCTGCAGGGCATCAACGCCTACACCCGCGGCATTCGCAGCGTGAACCCCGACGCCGAGGTGCGCGTGATCTGGGTGAACAGCTGGTACGATCCGGGCAAAGAACGTGACGCCGCGCTGGCGCTCATGGGTCAGGGGGCCGACGTGCTCACCCACCACACTGACTCTACCGCCACGGTGCAGGTTGCCGAAGAGCAGGGCAAGTACGCGGTTGCCTATCACTCCGACATGAGCAAATTCGCGCCCAAGGCTCAACTGGCTGCAGTCACCCACCACTGGGGTGACTACTTCACCAAGGCCGCGCGCGAAGTGCTCGACGGCACCTGGAAATCCGACATGACCTGGGGCGGCCTGAAAGCCGACATGGCGCGTATCGAGGCATTCGGCGAAGCCGTTCCCGAAGACGTGCGCGCGTTGGTCGAAGAAAAGCGTCAGGCGATCATCGCCGGTACGCTGACACCTTTCGACGCACCGGTGAAGGACAACACCGGCAAGGTCGTGCTCGAATCGGGTTCGCTCGATGACGACGCCCTGAGCCGCATGAACTTCTACGTCGAAGGCGTGGCCGGCAAGCTGCCGCGCAAATAATGCGTGAAGATGCCGCGGCATACACGTGCCGCGGCGTCGCTCACGTCTGCAGGAATTCGATGACTTCGGCGTTGAAGCGCCGGGCATTCGCCAGATTCATGCCGTGGGCCGCCTTGGGAATCACGACCTGACGGGCCTGCGGCAGCGCCTGCATCAATGCCGCAATGCGCTCGCCATATCGGGGCGGGCTGAATTCCCCTCCTATTAGCAGCACCGGGCACTGCAGCGCTTGCGCCAACGTACCGCGGTCGATGCTGCGATCAAAATCAGCCAATTGCGGCAGCAGGGTCCACGCATTGGCGCGCACCATTTCCTTGAACCACGTCACCGTCTGGCGCCAGGTACCCGGGCCGTTCACGGTATCGACAAATTCGCCCAGCACTTCATCCAGCGGTGCATCGCCCAGCCGGCGGGCGATGGCGGCATGGACGCCGGGTGTTTGGTGTTCGTCGCTGAACGGAAAGCCGGGGTCGGCCAGCACCAGCCTGGCAACGCGCTCCGGTCGTTTCAGAGCGGCCTCAAGCGCAATCTGCGCACCGCGAGAGTGCCCCAACAGGTGCACCGGGCGATCGGGTGACAGCAGATCACAGAGGGCCAGCAGTGATTGAACATGCTGTTCGACGCTGAAAGGAGTCTGGTTGGTGGAGTAGGCG
>JAEZGR010000019.1 GCA_023437255.1 Pseudomonadota bacterium
TGTTCAGCTGCTTCCCGATGTGTCTGTCACCGCTTTGGTTGAATTGGCTGTGTCGCATCGGGGCGCGTCGGTGGCTGTCCTTGCCGCTGTTTTACTTCTGCTTGCGGCACCGCAGCTGCGCCGTCTGCGCACGCCCCGGTCGGCGCAAATGTCTTCTGTGCAGGTTGGATGCGAACGGTCGCACCCTCGCAAAACCCTGGTCTGGATACTGGCGTTTGCGCTCTCGGGCGTGGTCTATGCCGTCATTCGAGCCGAGCACCGACTATCCGACGCGTTGGCCACTGATAACGAAGACAAAGTCACGCGCGTGGTGTTGCGCGTTGCAGAGCTGCCGCGCCTGGGCGCAGAGAGCCGGCTGTTTGTCGCCGACGTGTTGTCGTCCATACCTGAGGGTGTCCCGACACGCATTCAGGTTCGCTGGAACTCCGATGTGTATTCGGGCCCCTATGGGCCGCGTTTGGGCAAGCCGCCCGCGGAGTTCCCCGATATTGTTCCTGGCCAGGTCTGGCGCATGGCCCTGGTGCTGCGCCGGCCCCATGGCGCCCGCAATCCTCATGGCTTCGATTACGAGGGCCATGTTTTTGCGCAGGGCATCCGCGCCACGGGGACGGTGCGTGGCAGCCCCATTCTGTTGGGTGACGAACCATGGGCGGGGCTATCGGTCGCGGCGCAGCGGGCCCGGCATATCGTGCGTGAAGCCATGCTGCCTTACCTCAGCGAACTGCGATGGGGTGGGGTACTGCTGGCACTGGCGATCGGTGATCAGGCCAGCGTGGGGCCCAACGACTGGCTCACCTTCAACAGGGCGGGCCTGACTCACCTCGTGTCGATAAGCGGTTCGCATGTCACCCTGATTGCCGTTCTCGCTGGCATGGCCGTCAACGCCGGCTGGCGTCGCCTGCGCTGGCGAGGCCGCGCACTGGCCGAGCGTTTTCCGGCACCGCTGGCGGCAGCGTGGGCAGCGGTGCTTGTGGCGTGGCTGTATTGCCTGCTCGCTGGGTGGGGCGTGCCCGCGCGTCGCACCTTCGTGATGCTCGCGGTCTTGGCTGCATCGCTTCATGCACGTGTACCGCTGCGGCCCACGCAGGTGTTGGCGGTTGCGGCCTTCGCAGTGGTGCTCATGGACCCGTGGGCGCTGCTCGCCAGCGGCTTCTGGCTTTCGTTCCTGGCGGTCTATGTATTGATGGCGGGCACGGGTTGGTGGAGTGCCCCGGGGGGCCCGGGCGAAAGCCGGCTGACCGGCCGGTGGCTGGCAGCCGCGTACAAGGCCACAAAGCTGCAGCTGGCAATCACATTCGCATTGTTGCCGGTGCTCGCAATGCTGTTCACCGAGGTGTCGCTGGTTTCGCCGCTGGCGAACGCCTATGCCATCCCTGTGATTGGCGCCCTGGTCACCCCTCTGGCCCTGTTGCTGGCTGGCGTGGCCCTGATTCCCGGCGCGGAATGGGCCGCCGGCTGGGTGGCGACCATTGCGCACTGGCTGCTGCAGGCCTGCATGTGGCCGACCGAATGGCTGGCCGCCTTACCCGGCGCCAGTCTGCCGGTGGCGGCGGCGCCCTGGTGGATGAGCGCCTTTGCGATGCTGGGGGTGGGCATCGCGCTCTTGCCGGCCGGGTTGCCTTACCGTGGCGTCGCCTGGGCGTTCATGCTGCCGGCGCTGGTCTGGATTCCGCCGCGGCCGGCGCCGGGAGACTGGGTGCTGCACGCACTGGATGTGGGGCAGGGCAGCGCAGTGGTGGTGCAAACCGCAAGCCGGGTGCTGGTGTTCGACACCGGGCCGCGCTACGCCATCGACGCCGACGCGGTACAGCGGGTCGTGCTGCCGTATCTTCGTTCTCAAGGCGTGCGGAGGGTCGATGTGCTGGTCGTGTCGCACGGCGACATGGACCACGTCGGGGGCTTGCGCAGTCTGCTCGAAGGGCTGCCGGTTGAGCAGGCCTATTCCTCTTTCCCGATCGAACCGTGGCTGCAGCGCGAGTCGAGGGTCATGGCAGAGCGCCAGGAAGACCCGAATGAAGACGGCTACACGCTGCCTCATGCACAGGAGCCCTGCGCTTACGGGGCCACTTGGCGCAGCGATGAAGTGGCCTTTCAGTTTCTTTGGCCGCTTGAAGATCATCACATCGATTTGCAGGCCGGCTCGCGCGAGCGAAATCGCCGTTCCTGTGTACTGCGGATCATCGGGGCGCATCACTCGATCATTCTTCCGGGGGATATCGGCGCTGAGGAAGAGGCCTCGCTGGTCGCACGCGGCCTGGACGAATCCGATGTGGTGCTGGCCGCCCACCATGGTTCGCGGCATTCCTCGGGCCGCGAGTTCGTGCTTGCGTTGCAGGCCCGCCATGTCATTGCGCAGGCGGCGCGCTGGAACCGCTATGGCCATCCGGCGGAGGCGGTGCGCAGCCGCTGGCGCGCAGACGGCGCCGAGTTCTGGGAAACGGGACTGCATGGCGCTGTCTCGGTGCGCTCAGCGACTGGAACGCTGAGCATCGAGACGCAAAGGCAGGAAAAGCCTCGCTATTGGTCTGCACGGTAGTTGCAGGGGAAAGTGTGAATGGTTTTGCTGCGGCGCAGCACCGGGCGTTCTTGCATCCGCTTCGCTCATCGGCGATGATAGCCGGAGCTTCCAAAAGAAGCGGGGCGCAGAGCCAAAACACTACAAGCTACACGAAACTCCACAAGATTTTCCGAGGCATCATGAGACAAACCCCTCCATTGCGGCTGCACGTGCCCGAACCTTCCGGGCGTCCGGGGCATGCCACTGATTTTTCCTATCTTCCCTTGTCGGCTGCGGGCGAAGTCCGCAAGCCTGATCTCGACATCGGCTATCGCGAAAACACCGATCTTGCGTTCTCGCTGATCCGCGTGCTCGACGACGACGGCAACGCCGTCGGGCCCTGGGCCGAGCCGGCCATTGACCCACAGATTCTGCGCAAGGGCATGCAGGTCATGATCAAGACCCGCATTTTCGATGCGCGCATGCTCATCGCCCAGCGTCAGAAGAAGATCTCCTTCTACATGCAGAGCCTGGGCGAAGAAGCCATCGGCACCGGTCAGGCGCTGGCGCTCGAAGCCGGCGACATGTGCTTTCCTTCGTATCGTCAGCAGAACCTACTCATTGCCAAAGACGTGCCGCTGTCGGCGCTGATGTGTCAGCTGTATTCAAATGAATGCGACCCCCTCAAGGGTCGGCAGCTGCCGGTCATGTACTCCATGCGCGAGCAGGGCTTCTTTTCCATCTCGGGGAACCTGGCCACGCAATTCGTGCAGGCGGTGGGCTGGGCCATGGCCTCGGCCATCAAGGGCGACACCCGCATTGCCTCGGCCTGGATCGGCGACGGCGCCACGGCGGCGGCCGACTTCCAGACAGCGCTCACGTTCGCGCATGTCTACCAGGCGCCGGTGGTGCTGAACGTCATCAACAATCAGTGGGCCATTTCCACGTTCCAGGCGATAGCCGGGGGCGAGCGCACCACCTTCGCGGCCCGGGGTCTGGGCAGCGGTATTGTGTCAGTGCGTGCCGATGGCAACGATTTCCTGGCCGTCATGGCCGTTTCGCGCTGGGCCATCGATCGCGCCCGCAACAACCTGGGCCCCACGCTCATTGAATGGGTCAGTTATCGTGCCGGCCCGCACTCCACGTCTGACGATCCCTCCAAGTACCGCCCGGCCGACGACTGGTCGCGCTTTCCGCTGGGAGACCCGATCGAACGCCTCAAGAAGCATCTGATTCGTCTTGGCCACTGGTCTGAAGAAGAGCATAACGCGACGCAGAAGCAATACGAGGCCGAGGTCATCGCCGCGCAGAAGGAAGCCGAAAGTCACGGCTCGCTGCTTACCGGGCAGACCTCCAGCGTTTCGACGATGTTCGAAGACGTGTACGCAGACATGCCCTGGCATCTGCGCCGTCAGCGCCAGCAACTGGGAGTGTAGATATGGCGGATATACATAAGATCGGTCAGGGCACCGCGTCCATGAC
>JAEZGR010000106.1 GCA_023437255.1 Pseudomonadota bacterium
CGCCACCCGTTCGCCGGCCGCCACATGCAGGCTGACGTCGCGCAGCACTTCGATGGTGGCACCGCCCTCGGTATAACGTTTGACGAGATTCACGGCGCGCAGCACGTGGGGCAATGTAGCGGTATCAGTCATGACGCAGCACCTGTGCCGGTTGCAGGCCCGAAGCCCGCCAGCTGGGGTAAAGAGTGGCCAGCAGCGACAGCACCAGCGAGGTGACCGCCACCAGGGTGATATCGTATGCACGCGGCTCGGAAGGCAGCTGGCTGATGAAGTAGATCTGCTGAGGCAGGAATTCAATATTGAAGGTACGCTCGATGAACGGCACGATCACGTCGATATTGAAGGCCACCAGCATGCCCAGGCCCACGCCCAGGGCGGTTCCCACCACGCCGATCAGCGAACCCTGCACAAGAAAGATGCGGGCGATCTCGCGCGGGGTCGCGCCGATGCTGCGCAGGATGGCAATGTCGGAGCGCTTGTCCTTGACGGCCATCACCAGCGAAGAAAGCAGGTTGAAGGCGGCCACCGCCACAATGAGCGTCAGAATAATGAACATCATGCGCTTTTCGGTCTGCACCGCCGCGAACCAGGTCCGGTTGTTCTGGGTCCAGTCTTGCGCGCGCAGGCCCTGAGGCAGTTTCGCCTGAAGGCGCTGCGCCACCTGCGGCGCCTGCTGCATGTCGGCGATTCGCAGGCGTACCCCGCTGCTGCCGCTGTCGCGAAACACGCGGGCGGCATCTTCGACATTCATGAAGGCCAGTGCGGCGTCGTATTCATAGTGGCCGGTTGAAAACACCCCCGACACGGTGAACTGGCGCATGCGTGGCGTGAAGCCCGCCGGTGAGATCGTGCCCTGCGGCGCCAGGACCATGATCGTGTCGCCCTGCCCCACACCCAGCGCATAGGCCAGCTGCATACCCAGTGCAATGTTGAAACTGCCGGGCGCAAGGCCGTCGATGCTGCCGATCAGAAACTGACCCGAGAGCTCGGACACCTGGTCTTCGAGCGCCGGGTCGATGCCGCGCAGCTGCACGCCCTGCAGCGCCTGGCCCCGGGCGATCATGCCCTGAGCGGCCACAAAAGGCGCAGCGCCGCGTACGGCGGGGTCGCGGCCGGCCTGATCTGCCAGCTCCTGCCAACCCGCCAGCACATCGCTGTGCGGCGCACCCGGCACAAACAGCTCGACGTGTGGCAACACCGACAACATGCGGTCGCGCACCTGTACCTGGAAGCCGTTCATCACCGACAGAACGATGATCAGGGCGGCGACACCCAGGGCAATGCCGGCCATGGAGCTGGCGGCAATGAACGACACAAAGCGGTCGCCCGAGCGGCCCCGCCTTCGTGTGCGGGCCAGCCCGGCGTAGCGCGCGCCTATCCAGAATTCATAAGACATGCTGTCAAGCTACCTCGATCGATTAACACTACAATCCGTGGAATGCAGATCGTACTACCAGGAGCGCTGCCCGACGCAGCAATTGCGCCCGAGCTCGCCAACCACATCCAGAAAATGGCACCCCGTTTCACGGAGTGGCTGGGTCGCGCACAGGCACAGATCGTGCCCGCCCTGCCGGGTGACACCTTCTGCACCCCCTACGAATACTGGCTGTTGCGCAGCCATGGCTACGCCGCCGATGCCGGTCAGCGCGCCGCTTCGGGCCTGAGTGCAGTTCTGGCGCACCAGTCGGATACCTCGGTTGCCGCCGACCAGCCCCTGTGGCTGGGCCAGCTCGTGCACGTGGCCCCCGCTCGCGACGGAGCGGCGCTGATTCCCGCCAATGAGCTCGAAATCACCCAGGAAGAGGCCGCAGCGCTATACGAATCGGCCGCCCCTTATATCCCGGAAAGCGGATTCGCCGCCGTTCCCTTCGATACGCAGCACTGGGCCCTGACACCCCCGCACGGCTACCAGCCCGATTGCGCGAGCCCTGCGCTCGTGAGCATCACGTCGGTCAATGACTGGTGGACCCAGGATCCGGAAGGCCGCCCCTGGCGGCGCCTGGTCAATGAACTGCAGATGCTGTGGTTCGATCACCCGGTGAACCAGGCCCGCGAAGCGCGCGGGCTGCGCCCTGTGAACAGCGTGTGGCTGTACGGGGGTGGCCGCCCCGCCCAACTGTCCTCGGCACCGGCCCTGGACACCGGGTCACTCCGGGTCGAACGCGGTCTGCATGGGCCCGCATTAGTGCAGGATTGGGGCAGCTGGCTGCAGGAACTCGAGCGTCTCGACCGAGATGAGTTCGCCCGCCTCGACATGCCCGAACGGCTGGTGCTGATCGGCGCCGACCGCATCGCGGAACTCACCCCTGCCCGCCCGGGCTTTCTGGGCCGACTGATGGGCACAAAACAAGACTGGAGGCGCTGGTGGTCCGGCCGCAACTGATCACCCGCAACGCCGACGCCGAACTGTGCCGCCGCCTGGAAGCCGCAGGGATCCACCCGCTGCTCGCCCGGCTGTGGGCGGCGCGCGGCATCAGCGACCCGGCCCAGGTCAACCCCACCTGGGCGGCCATGATTCCGCCCGTGCAACTCACCCACGCCGAAACGGCCGCCAGCCTGCTGGCCGACGCGATCTCGCAACGCAAACGCATGCTGGTGATCGCCGACTATGACTGCGACGGGGCCACCGCCTGTGCCGTGGCACTACGGGCCCTGCGCCGCATGGGAGCGGTCATCGACTTCCTGGTGCCCGACCGCTTTGAAACCGGCTACGGGCTTTCGCCGGCCGTGGTCGATCTGGCGGTGCGCCACCACGCGGGGCGCCCAGACCTGCTCATCACAGTCGATAACGGCATCGCCAGCGTCGACGGGGTGGAAGCGGCTCGTGCCGCGGGCATGGACGTCATCATCACCGATCACCACCTGCCGGGTGACACGCTGCCGCGTGCGCTGGCAATCGTGAACCCGAATCAGCCGAACTGCGGCTTTCCCTCGAAGCACCTGGCCGGGGGGGGCGTGATCTTCTATCTGATGCTCGCACTGCGCGCAGAACTGCGCCGGCGCGGCGCCTTCGAAGACGACGCCCCCCGGCTCGACGACCTGTGTGATCTGGTGGCCCTGGGAACCGTGGCCGACGTGGTGCGACTCGACCCCAACAACCGTCTGCTGGTCACGCAGGGGCTGCAACGCATCCGCAACGGTCGCATGCAGGCGGGCATTCGTGCGCTCTTCACCGTGGCGGGGCGCGACCCGCGCAGCGCCACCGCACTCGACTTCGGCTTCGCGCTGGCACCGCGCCTGAACGCAGCGGGGCGCCTGGCGGACATGAGCCTGGGCATCCATTGCCTTCTGACCGACAACGCCGACGAAGCCCTGGCACTCGCCCAACAGCTGGACGCGATCAACCAGGAACGCCGCGGCATTGAGCTGGCCATGCGGGAAGAAGCATTGGCTGCGCTTGCCATCGACGCACCGGCCAATGCGGCCAGCGTGTGCGTATACCGCCCCGAATGGCATCAGGGCGTGGTGGGGCTGGTGGCTTCGCGCCTGAAAGACACCTACTGGCGGCCGGCTCTGGCGTTCGCACGCTGCGACGACGGCACCCTGCGCGGCTCCGGCCGATCGGTGCCGGAAGTACACCTGCGCGACGTGCTCGACCTGGTCTCGAAGCGACACCCGGGCCTGATCCTGAAATTCGGCGGGCACGCCATGGCGGCCGGCCTCACCCTGCAGGAAGCGGGCTACGCCCACTTTGTCGAAGGCTTTGACGCCGCGGTGCGCGAACTGTCCGGCGCCGACCGCTTCGAGCCCGTCGTGGAAACCGACGGCTCGCTCGAGCCCGACT
>JAEZGR010000158.1 GCA_023437255.1 Pseudomonadota bacterium
CCCTGGGCCTGCCCGTGAGCGACCTGCGGCGGCGCGTCAAAGGCGCAGAGGGCCTGCTGGCCTTTTACGAAGATATCGGCCAGCGCCGCGCCGGCTTGCCCTTCGAGATCGACGGGGTGGTCTACAAGGTGGACTCGCTGGCCGCGCAGGGCGTGCTGGGCTATGTGGCCCGAGCTCCGCGCTATGCGCTTGCCCACAAGTTCCCTGCGCAGGAAGAGACCACCGTTGTGCTCGATATTGATGTGCAGGTGGGCCGCACGGGTGCGCTGACACCAGTTGCCCGGCTGAAGCCCGTGTTCGTGGGTGGCGTGACGGTCACCAACGCCACCCTGCACAATGAAGATGAGATCCGCCGCAAGGACATCCTGATCGGCGATACGGTCGTGGTGCGCCGGGCGGGTGATGTGATTCCCGAGGTTGTCGCTCCGGTGCCGGCCTTGCGCCCCGCCGATGCGCGCGCGTTTGTCATGCCCACCTCATGCCCCGTGTGCGGGTCAGCGGTGGTTAGGGCCGAAGACGAGGCCGCCGCACGTTGTACCGGGGGGCTGTTCTGCGCCGCCCAGCGCAAGCAGAGCCTCACGCACGCGGCGGGTCGCAAGGCGCTCGACATCGAAGGTCTGGGCGAGAAGCTGGTTGACCAGCTCGTTGACAGCGGCCGGGTCAAGTCGCTGGCCGATCTGTTCACACTCAATGTGCTCGAACTGTCGGCGTACGAGCGCATGGGGCGCAAGTCGGCCGAGAACCTGATTCAAGCCATCGACAAGGCGCGCAAGCCCATGCTGGGCCGCCTGCTGTTCGCGCTGGGGATCCGGCACGTAGGAGAAACCACCGCCCGCGACCTGGCCCTGCATTTCGGTTCCTTGCAGGCGGTCATGGATGCCGACGAGGAAGCGCTGCTGGCCGTGCGTGACGTCGGGCCGGTGGTGGCAGCTGCGGTGCACAGTTTCTTCGCCGAGGCGCACAACCGCGAGGTGGTCGCCGCGTTGCAGGCGGCCGGCGTTGAGCCGCAACCTGAAGCCGCGGCACAGGGTTCCGACCTGCCCCTGGCGGGCAAGACGCTGGTGCTCACGGGCACGCTGCCGAACTGGACGCGCGACGAAGCCACGCGACGCATCATGGCAGCCGGCGGCAAGGTGAGCGGTTCGGTGTCGCGCAAGACGGCGTATGTGGTCGCCGGCGAAGAGGCCGGCAGCAAGCTCGAGAAGGCGCGCAGCCTGGGTGTGCAGATTCTGGATGAGGCCGGCCTGCAGGCTTTGCTGGAAGGCCGGAGTTGAGCTCCCGACGCCGGGAGACGCCTGCGGCCCGCACGGCGGGCCGCAGTTTCGGCCTTACTGCTGCTCAACCTTGGCGTCTTTGACCAGCTTTTGCTGGAATTCGACAACCTGCTGCTGACGCATCATTTCTTCGAGCTGAGGACGCACGCTTTCGAGCGCGGGGAATTCGACCGGACGCTCGTCTTCGACACGGATGATGTGCCAGCCGAACTGGCTCTGTACCGGCTTGTCGGAGGTCGCACCCTTCTTCAGGCTTTCGACCGCCTGGGCGAATTCAGGCACATAGTTTGAAGACGGGCCCCAGCCGAGGTCGCCGCCGTTCTTGCCGCTGCCCGGATCAATGGAGTGCTTGGACGCTGCGTCTTCGAAGGTGATCTTCTTGGCCTTGATGCTGGCCAGCAGATCTTCGGCTTCCTTCTCGTCTTTCACGAGAATGTGCCGTACCTTGTATTCCTTGCGATCTGCCTGGGTCGCCTTGATCTTGTCGTATTCGGCCTGCACCTTGGCGTCGGTGACCGGGTTCTTCTCAAGGTGGTCGGCGATCAGGGCGCGCACCAGAATGCCCTGGCGGGCCAGCTCGAGCTCTTGCTGAACGGCGGGGCGCTTGTCGATGCCGGCCTTCTGGGCGGCCTGCACCGCCACGAGGCGATGAATCATTTCCTGTTTGACCTGTTCGCGCAGCTCGGGCGAATCTTGTGCACCCTGTTCAACGAGCAGCGAAACGAACTGGTTCAGCTGATCTTCGGTGATCGGCTGGCCGTTGACCGAGGCGATGTCCTTGGCGTGCAGGGGGAAGGCCAGTGCGCAGGCGGCGGCGAGTACGGCGAGTCTCTTCATGAATTTCCTTTTACTTGGCGGCCCGGGCGTCGATCGCCAGAGCATGAATAGGGTGGGGCATCAGATCGCGGACGCGATCATACACAAGCCGGTGGCACGCCACGAGGCGCAGGCCTTCGAAGCGGGGCGAAGCGATTTTCACCCGATAGTGACCCGCTCCGTCGCGGGAGCCGGCATGGCCGATGTGCAGATGCGATTCGTCGATGATTTCGAGTTCGGCGGGCTCCAGCGCCTGCAGGCGCTCGCGGAGCAACTGGATACGGTCTGTGGTCATGTCTTGATTGTCTACTTGGGCTCCTGCGGCAGGCGGGTGGCGTCGGCGGGGTCTTTCATGTGCCGGCTCAGCCAGATCGACTGGCCGACCACGAACAGGATCATGAGCACCATGAGCCCGAATACCTTGAAGCTCACCCATTGCGATTCAGTGAAGTGGCCGGAAAACGCCACATAAAGGTTGAGGGCGCCGCAAAACAGGAAGAAACCCGCCCAGCTGGCGTTGAGCTTGTCCCATGCAGCGAGGGGCAGTTCGACCTGATTGCCCATAAGCTTGTGCATGAGATTGCGATTGAACAGCCATTTGCCGCCCAGCAGCGCGATGGCAAAGATCCAGTACAGCACCGTGGGTTTCCACTTGATGAAGGCGTCGTTCTGGAAGAACAGCGTGGCACCGCCAAACACGATGATCACCGTGAGGTTGATCCAGTGCATGGTTTCGATGGCCTTGCCGCGCAGCTTGAGCCAGAGAAACTGCACGATGCCGGCGGCGATGGCCACCGCGGCGGCCGTGTAAATATCGGCAAGCCTGAACGCAATGAAGAACAGGATCAGCGGAAACAGGTCGAACAGAAACTTCTTCATTCTTCGGGCTCGAACTTGAGTGAGAGCGAATTGATGCAGTAGCGCAGGCCGGTCGGGGGCGGGCCGTCGGGGAAGACGTGGCCCAGATGCGCGTCGCACACATTGCACAGTAC
>JAEZGR010000172.1 GCA_023437255.1 Pseudomonadota bacterium
AGGCTCGTGCGCAGTGGCCCCAGCACACCCGTCAGGGTGATGTAGGCGGAAATGCCCAGGCAGAGCAGCACGACGAATGAACGCAGGTTGCCCTGGCCGAGCAACACGAGCGCTCGCGCCCCACAGCCATTGGCCATTCCCATGCCATAACCGAACATCAGGCCGCCCAGCGGAACGAGCAGCCAGGACCAGCTGGGCATCAGATACAGCGATTTGCTCAGGTCGACAATGCCGGCACCCCACAGCAGCTGCGTGCCGGCCAGCGCGACTGCCAAGGCGGTGGCAAAGCTGTGCAGCTTATAGCCGTCAGCCCCGGACCAGTACTCTTTCAGACCTCGCTGCAAACAAAAACCGGTGACCTGGCCACAGGCCCCAAAAAGGAGCCCGATGGCCAGGGCAGCCAGAAGGACCAGTTCGACGTGTGTCATGTATGCCCGAATTTACCTACGCCCGGGTGCCCCAGGTATCTTGTGCAATCGCCTTGTACCACGATTCACCGTATTCGGCTTCGAGCTTGCGGAAGGTGTCGTTCGCGTCTGCGGGGCTGACGCCACCGGAGGCCTCGGCGATCTTGCCATCCTTCAGGAGATAGGTGTGAGCTACCGAAATACCGTAGTCGGGCGCGATCAGGCTGTAGCAGGTGTTCGCAAACGAGGCCTCTGCGGGCGGCTTGCCGGCCAGCGCGTTGACGATCGCCGCGGCGGCCACCTTGGCTTGTGCGTTCGCCGAGAAGCCGGACTTTGGCATCGGCGCCGCCACCGTGGCGTCGCCCACCACGTAGATGTCGGGAACGAGTTCCGACTCGAACGTCTGGTGCTTTACCGGCACCCAGCCGCTTTCGTTGGTGACACCGGCAATTTCGGCAATCGCACCGGCCTTCTGCGGTGGAATCACATTCAGCACGTCTGCTTTGTGGGTCTGACCGAATTCGCTTTCCACGGTGAGCGTGGCGGCGTCAACGCGCACCACCTTGCCGTCCTTGGCGAGCGGCACCCATTCAATCAGGTCACCGTAGAAGCGCTTCCAGCCGGCCTGGAACAGGCCTTGTTTCGAGAAGGCGTCCTTCGCGTCGAGCACCAGAATCTTCGACTTGGGTTTGTTGTGCTTCAGATAATGCGCCACCATGCTGATCCGTTCGTACGGGCCCGGGGGGCAGCGGAACGGATTGGCAGGCGCAACCATCAGGAATGTGCCGCCGTCGGGCATGGCTTCGAGCTGCTGCTTGAGCAGCCGGGTCTGTTCACCAGCCTTCCAGGCGTGCGGCGCGCGGTGCGAAGCGGCTTCGTCGTAGCCTTCGAGTGCGTTCCAGCGGAAGTCGATGCCGGGCGAGAGCAGCAGCTTGTCATAAGCCAGGGTCTCACCGTTGGCAAGCGTGACCTTCCTGCTCCCGGCGTCGACGCCGGAGGCGAAATCGTGGATCACCTTCACACCCAGCGAGCGCAGCTCATCGAAGCCGTGACCTTGCTGCTCGAACGTGCGCAGACCGCCGAAATACAGGTTCGTGAACGGGCAGGTGTAGTAGGTTTTTGCAGGTTCGACCAGGGTGACGTCGATCGCCGGGTTGCGACGCTTGATGTACTTCGCCGCCGTGGCGCCGCCGAAACCGCCGCCGATTACAACGACCTTGCCAGCTGCGCCGGTGGCGTAGCTCGGTGCCATCATCAGGAATGCGCCGGCCGCGGTGGCCTTGCCCATGTTCGCCAGCCACTGGCGACGGGAGAAATTGACGTGACTCATTGCTTGCTGACCTCTGCGCTGGGTGACTTGGCGACTTGGGAGAAATGAAGGGCGAGCGCGGCCAACTGTTCGTCGCTCAGACCCTTGGCAAGGCGGTTCATGACCGTGGTGCCGGCAGGCGGGGTGTCGGCCTTGAATGCCTTGAGCTGTTCAAACAGAGCCGCTTCCGGGCGACCGGCAATGGTCGGAATGCTGCCGGGTGAACGGCCGTCTGTGCCGTGGCAATTGGCGCAAGCGGCGGCCAGCACGGTGACATCGAATGTCGACTGTTCAGCAGCGGTCGCCGGTGCAAGGCCGGCCCCGGCCACAAGCGCCGCCAGCATGGCGCCCCGACTGAGTAAACGGTGAGCAAGTGTCATATCAGAATCTTTTAGGTCTTTGTAAGGTAACGCATGGTAACGACGCGATAGACCGAAACGAACGACACAATTGCTCGAAGCATATTACTTAAAGTAATTAAGGGTCTGGGTATTCTGCAAGCTGAAAGTTGCCACGCTCAGGCCTGCGGCTTGCTTTCAAAGCTTGTCTCCTCGGCCAACAACTGGCCATTTTCAGCCCTTGCGGAATCCCGTAGCCGGGCTGTTTTTTTGTGCGCGGTTTGTGTGCAAGACGTAACCTCACGTGGGCGTCCGCCGCCCCCTGCGTAGAATGAGCTTACGTAAATCTTTTGTCTGACGAGGAGGCCAGGATGAGTGTTGATTCACCCAACCTTACCGGGGAGTGCCTGTGCGGCGCTGTGACCGTACGCATGGTCGCGCCGAGTCATCCCGCTGTTTCGGCATGCCATTGCAGCATGTGTCGCCGCTGGACCGGGGGGCCGTTCATGACGGTCGAGGGCCATGCCGCGCCGGAAATCGAAGGCGAAGAACATGTCGCCGTGTATCCGTCGTCCGAGTGGGCTGAGCGTGGTTTCTGTGGGGTGTGCGGCACCCATCTCTTTTACCGGCTCCGCGAAGGCACGTTCTATGCATTGTCGGCGGGGCTGTTCCGCGAATCGGAAGCGTGGCCGTTTGAATTGCAGGTGTTCATTGACGAAAAGCCCAGGAATTACGCATTCGCCACGCCGACACGCGAGATGACGGGAGAAGAAGTGTTCAAGGCGTGGTCGCCCGATCAGCCCCCGCAATAGGTGCAACGTGTTCCGGCGAGCCTGATTGAGGCGGGCAGGGCGTCTGTATGGGCTCGACCACGTCCGGGTTCTGGTAGCGCCGGTTCTTGACCTTCGGCGTCACCGGCCACCAGTGGAATTCGGCCGTTGCGCGTGCTTCCGCCAGGACTTCCGTGGCTTCCTCAACGGTCAGGGTGTAATCGAGCCAGGCCAGTGCGGCGTCGTGTCCAAGGCAAACGGGCTTGCGCCCGCGGCTCTGATCGACCATGCCACCTGAAGCGTCGGTAATCAATGCGAACCCGAACTCCGAGCATGGCTGATTGCCGGGTTCCCAGGCAGTGATTCCCGCCATAAAGACCGGTTGTTCGTCGCACGCGCTGACGTACCAGGGGTGCGCGGCACCGGTGGGGCCGGCCCATTCGAACCACCCGTCTGCGGGAACGATCACGCGTCGTGTGAGCAGCGGGTGCCAGACGCGCGAGCCCCGCAATACCGAATCGAGACGCGCCAGATATTGTGAGCGGCGCTTGTACCACGGTGGGCGATAGCCCCAGTGCAGCCGGCTGGCCTGGTCGTCACCCTTCTCGCTGATTCTGTGCAAGGCAATGGGCTGGGTGCCGGGCGCGATATTGTGCCGTGGCCCCTCCGGTACTTCGAGTGCCGCGTAAGGGCTCCAGTGCAGGGTGTCCTGATACTCTTCAAGCGCGCGGGCCTGCCTGATCCTGCCGAACATTCGGTGCCTCCTTGGAATGCCAAAACGGTTACCATGCGTGCGCAGGCACACACGGAAATCAACAGCTGGCACTCAGCATGGGGCGTGCCGTGGGGCCGACCAGGCAGTTGGGATCAACGTGGGTCAGTATTCACCGCTAAGATCACTTTCTGCCAGGATATCGGCGAACAGGCCCGAGTATTCGCGGCTCATGCGCTCGACGTAGGCCCGGTCGCTTTCGCTCATCTGACGCACGTGGGGAGTGATCCCCATCTGGTTCAAGCGCGCGAGTATGGTGCTGTAGGGATGAGACTTCCTGCGGCCCTTGAACGGCCCTTCGATATAGGTCCCGGCGTTCGACAGATTGTCCATGGCAATGCTCTCGCGAGAATCTGGCACACGAAAGAGATGCACAAACTCCATGTCGGAGTCATGGTTATTTTCAGCGATTTCAGTGGATCATGAAAAGCATGTACTTATTCCTCACAGCGTTCGCGACTTCCTTGCAACATTGCGACGCCTCCTGCGCGCGGTGACCGTATGACGCGAATCAACTGTGTGCCTGTCGAAGAGCTCAGCGGCCCGCATCTGGTAGCGGAGTATCGAGAACTGCCGCGAGTCTTTGCGCTGTCCGAGAAGGCGGCTGCGCGCGGCGGCGTGGTGCAGCCTGCACAATACACACTCGGTAAAGGCCACTTGCTGTTCTTCTACACCCGCTTGGGCTACCTGGCGCGGCGCCACCGTGAACTGGTACTGGAAATGAAACGGCGCGGGTATAAGCCCGCGTTCGAGGGTGTGGAACGGGCTCAGTATCCCGGAATTCCTGACGCCTATTGGCAGGATTGGACGCCCACGCCGGAGGCGCTGCGGCTTAATCGGGCGCGCATCGCCTTGCGTGGTGGCGGCCAGGGGGCCAAGGCGAGGTGAAGCCGGGCGAGAGCACCGGGCCCGGCTGAGCGCAGGTTCAGGGTTTGGCCAGATGCCAGACTCCGCCGACCCCGTCGCCGGAGGTGTCGCCGGGTTTGGTATCTTTCACGAACAAATAAAGCGGCTTGCCCTTGTAGGCCCATTGCCGCTTCCCGTCGTGACTTTCCACGAAGCTCCAGTCGCCGCTGGCGACGTCATTTTCCCCGGCGAGCGCGGGTGGCCAGTTCTTTGCGCAGTTGTCCCGGCAAACGCTTTTGCCTTCGGTGTCTTTATCGAAGGTGTACAGCGCGGCGCCGCTGGCATCGATGAAGTAGCCGTCACGAACAGCGGGGGGCTCGGCCAGCACGGGAGCGGCCAGTACCGCAGAGAGGGCCATGAAGAGAGGTTTGGTGAGTCGCATGCTGCCTCCTAGAAGGTGAGAGGCGCCAGGCTGCCGCGAGTGGAGTTGCGGCCATCACTGCCTGCACACTCGTTGAACGCCAGTAGCGGCGTTCAAAGATGTTATGCGATTCGGTTGGCCGGGGGTGTTACTGATGGTGCAGGGTGGCCGCTATCGGCGCCGCAGCATCTTGCAGCTGGTATCGGCTATTGCCCACCGCCCGCGTCACCGGCCACCACTGAAACGCCGACTCCGGTCGCGGTGTTGACAACAGCTCGAGTGCGGCGCCGACACTGATCTCAGTGTCGATCCAGTATTGGGCGTCGTCCGGCGTCAGACAGACAGGCCTGCGGTCGTGTATGTCGACCATTCCCCCTGCCGCGTCGTCGGTAATGATCGCGAACCCGGTTTCCGCCAAAACTTCTTTTCCGGGCACCCAGGCCGTGATGCCCGCCATAAGAATCGGGTGCTCGTCTTTGGCGGAGATGAACCACGGTTGCTTGTCTCCCTTTTCGCCGGTCCATTC
>JAEZGR010000187.1 GCA_023437255.1 Pseudomonadota bacterium
GCGTGGCGCCGCGGCCCACCCGGGTCGGGCGGTATTCATGCTTGCGCTCGACATGGGCGCGCGGATTCCAGACATTGGTGAACACCATGCTGGGCCCGCAGAACACGTCGTCTTCCAGCGTGACACCGTCGTAGACGGAGACGCCGTTCTGTATCTTGCAGCGATGCCCGATCTCTGCTTTGGCTGCGATGAACACGTTCTGCCCGATCGACACGTCCCTGCCGATACGGGCGCCGGCGCACACGTGGGTGAAGTGCCAGATGCGCGTGCCGGCGCCGATGTTTGCGCCGGGGTCGATGATGGCGCTGGGATGGGACTGATAGCAGGTCATGGCTTCAACTCGCTGCGGCAGTGTTCAGCAGGCCGTTCAGGCCGACACTGGAGCGCAGAACGCCGTGTTGGTGCAGAAAGGGATGTCGCTCGCCGCGCAGAGGGTTGAGCGCGGCGCTGCGGATTGCCGCCACGGTCTCGATGGCGCAGCGGTTGTCCTCGAGGCTGAAACCGCGCCCTGCGAGGATCTCCTGGTAACTCTGCTGATGCAGGTCGGTGAAACCGCCCGAGAACTCAATTTCTGTGCCATCGAGGCTGATCGAACGCCAGGTGCGCTGACCCGCCTCACGCGCCGGTGGCGGCACGTCTTCGATATCGACCGACAGGAACCATCTGACGCGTGCCCGTTCATACTCAAGGTAGCCGGCGGCCTTCTGCGGCGTGGCCAGATGCACCACGTTTTCCTGAAGCGCGCCAAAAACGAAATGCAGCATGTCGAAGAAGTGCACGCCGATGTTGGTGGCGATGCCGCCCGACTTGCGTGAATCTCCTTTCCAGGAACGGGCGTACCACTGGCCGCGGGCGGTTACGTAGGTGAGATCCACCTCATGGCGCGTGTTGGCCGGGCTGTTCTTCACCTGCTCGCGCAGTGCCCGGATGGCCGGATGCAGACGCAACTGCAAGATCGTGTGCACCTTGCGTCCGGTGGCCTGTTCCATGTCCTGCAGACCGTCGATGTTCCACGGATTCAGTACCAATGGCTTCTCGCAGATTGCATCGGCCTCCGCGCGCAGTGCATAACGTACGTGCGAATCATGCAGGTAGTTGGGCGAACAAATAGATACGTAGTCGATACAATTGTGATGCCTGGTGCGGCGCAGCTTGTCGACGTGGCGATCGAAGCGCTCGAATTCGGTGAAGAAATCGGCTTCCGGAAAATGGCTGTCGATGATGCCCACCGAGTCGTTGGGGTCCAGGGCCGCGACCAGTCGGTTGCCCGTCGCGCGGATCGCCTGCATGTGGCGCGGGGCGATATAGCCGGCAGCGCCGATGAGTGCAAAGTTCTTCATTTTGCGGGATACCCCCCGTAAGTGGCCCGGGCCGCGCCGCCGTAGCGCGTGCTGAACCGGTGCAGTGCGTTGTCGAAATCGTTGAAGATCACGCCGTCCACATGGGCGCCTGCGCGTGCCAGTCTGCGCATCGATTCGTCCAGTTCGGCGAGGGTGGTCACGTCGGCGCGCGCCAGCAGAAACAGGGTTCCGGCGCAGGGCGCCAGCGCAAGCGGGTCGGACATGGTGAGCACGGGTGCGGTGTCGAGCAGGACGACGTCGTATGCCTGCGCCCATTGCTGCAGCAGTTCGAGGGTATGTGGCGCCAGCAGCAGCTCCGCTGGGTTGCGGGGCAGCGTGCCCGACGTGATGATGTCCACGTTGTGCACCACATCGCGTTGCAGCGCGTCATCCAGCGTGCAGCGTTCCTGAATGAGATCGCTGAATCCCTTGCCTCGCGGCAGCCGGAAGGCGTGGTGAACCTGGCCATTGCGCAGATCCGTATCGACCAGCAGCACGCGCTTGTCGGCTGCAGCAAAGACCGAGGCGAGATTCACGCTGGTGAAGGTTTTGCCGATTCCCGAGGTGGGTCCGGTCAGCATCACGATGTTGTTGCGCGCTTCCAGCAGCCCGAAATGCAGGGCCGTGCGCAGACCGCGCAGGCTTTCCATTGCCGGGGCGTCGCCGCTCAGCATGCGGTCGTGTGCGTTGCGGCTCGAGCGGGTCAGTGACACAGGGCCCGGTGTTGCCCGCGGTACCGTGGCCAATACGTCCAGGCCCTGGCGGTTTTCGATATCGGCCGGGGTTCTCAACCCCGGGCGGAAGGCGTTGCGCAGCAGAGCCAGTGCAATGCCCAGCACCAGGCCTGCCAGCGCCGAGATCAACAGCACCACCAGCTTGCGCGGCTTCACTGGGGCTTCGGGTGGAATGGCGGCATCGACCATGCGCACGCTGCCCACCTTGCCTTCCTTCACCAGGCGCAGTTGCTGGGCGCTGTTGAGCAGGCCGGCGTACAACTCGCTATTCACGTTCACATCGCGCATGAGGTTGAGAAGTTGCTGCTCAAGGGCCGGCAAGGTCCGTATCCGGTTCGTCAGGCGCTCGATTTCAGTATTGAGTGCCGCGATCTGTTCATCGAGCGAAAGAATGGTGGGGTGCTGGGGACCGTACTGCGCCGAGAGCTCACGGCGCCGCTGCTGTAGCTCGAAGCGTCGGGTCTGCAGGTTGACGGACGTTTCGAGCGACAGCGTGCCCTCGGTGCCCAGATTGAAGGTGCCGTGTTCGTCGCGAAAGGCCGTGTAGCGGTTGTCAGCCTCGTCGAGCTGGCGACGCAGTTCAGGCAGAAAGCCGTTGAGGAAGGCGAGAGATTTTTCGGCTTCGGCCGCCCGGCGATCGGTGTTCTGGCGCACGTAGGCGTCGCCGATGGCATTGACGATGGCCGCCGTGCGCATGGGGTCGGCATCTTCCAGTGAGAGCGCGAGCACGCCCGAGGGCTTGTTGCGTTCCTCGATCACCAGCGCTTTCTGCAGCGACTCGATCACGGCCAGGCGCGAGCGGCGCTCCAGATCGAAGCGGGCACCGGGCTGAGCGTCCAATGTCGTGAGCAGCAGGGTGCCAGTGCCACGGCCGTAATTGAATTCGACCGGTGTGCCGGAATGGCCCTGTGCGATCCGGGTGCCCTGCTGGTCCAGTAGGTCGAAGCCATCGCGGGTGACGATGACCGTCAGCGGCCTGTTCTCGAGTTCCGGCGGCACATCGAGACGTTCGACCTTGATCGACTCCGAGCCGTAGACCCAGCCCAGCATGCCGGGAATCAGGGGGGCTGAAAGACCGTCGGCCCGTTGTGCCAGCCAGCGCCCGATCAGGGGAATGTAGCGGGGCTTTGCGGTGACATACAGCTGCAGCTGATCGGTTGCCTCGCCGACGACCAGCCGCGAACGCAGGATCTCGACTTCGGCCCCCGACGAAGCCTGCGCGTTGAATACGCCGGCCAGTTCTCCCAGCACGTGATTGGCGGCTTCGCCGCCCTGGCGCGATTCCACCTGAATCAGGGCGTCGGCACGGTAAGCCGGCGTGGCCAGGTAGGCGTAGCCGGCCCCCGCAAGCAGCGCAAGCATTGCCGTTCCAATGATCAGCCGGCGCGAATTCGTGAGCGCGTCAAGAATCCCGGGAACGTCCAGTTCTTCTTCCTGCCTTGCCGCGGTGGCCGGCACGGGCAGCGCACCCGTGTATGGAGCGAGCGAATTGAGAGGACGGTTCATGTGCGCACCTTCATCGCGTGATCGCACGTGTCGTGTACACGGCGTTGTAACTGGGCAGGAGATTGCTGATCACGCGGTTCCACCGCACGACCGGCGCGGCGTCCACGAACACGATGTCGCGGGGCTGCAGGCGGAAGTCGGCGGCCAGCACGTAGGCAATGGGGCGGCTCGCGTCGAGATGGTAGATTTCCGGCTCGCCATTCGTGCCGCGCCGGATCACATACACCTGACGGGGATTGCCCGATTCGGGGCGGACACCGCCTGCCTCGCCCAGCGCGGCGGCCAGGGTCACGTTGCCATCGTGCATGACCTGGGCGGTGGGCAGATACACGTCACCCATCAGATACACCTTGGAATCCTGGCGACTGACGACGCGCAGCAGATCGCCGTCCTTCAACAGGATCCGGGTGGGGTCTATATTGCTGCGGGCCAGAGCGGGGAGATCGATGCGTGTTGTCTTCCCGGCCCGGGTAAGCATGAGTGATGAGC
>JAEZGR010000202.1 GCA_023437255.1 Pseudomonadota bacterium
TGCAGGGGCTGTGCCGTCTGGCCCGGGCCAAGTGTCAGGGTACACAGGGAAGAGAGCAGCAGCTCTTTGTCCAGAATCGCCTCGGCCAGCCGCAGCACTTCCGGCTGGAGCGGGACATCCCAAAACGCTTCGTCATAGGTCAACAGGTTGTTGATCCGGACGGTCTTGTAGCCCTCGAATGATGTTTTTGCGTAGGAGTAGCCACGGGTTTCTTCAGCGGCCAGCATGGCAGTTTTCAGCGCCTGCACCTGTTCCGGTGAAATCAGGCGTTCAAGCACCACATAACCCTGCGTACGAAACGCGTCCACCTGCGCACGCAGTTGTTCTTCACTCAACAAATTGGTCTCCTTGACATGGCGGGCGTGCGCGGCGCACTTGTGCCGCGTGACGCTCATGCGTATATTGATCTAGGTCAATTTTTGTAGAAGTATCCTAACAACGCGGCCGGACATCATGTTTGCAAATCGTCCACGACGACTTTGCGAATCGTCCACAGGCCCGTTCGGCCCATCATTACCCTGCAGCAGACTGGCACCCGCGACATGAATAGCCAATGGTCCACCGACACAGTGGTGCAACGTGAACGCTTCGATTTTTGGCGTAATGCCATTTCCAGCGCGTTTGTTCCGCTTGAGCCCAGCCCGTTCCGGGGCGCAACTGCGCCCGGGGATTTCGAGGGGACCATCCTGGGCGTGCACATGCCCTCGCTGCGCATTTCGACCATCGCAGCCGACGGGCACGAGGTCAGCCTGACCCGCAGCGGCATTGCACGTCAGAAAGGGTCTCCATTTTTTGTGAATTTGCTGCGCAAGGGCACGGTGCACGTCACTCAGTACGGTGAGCGCGCCACTGCAGCACCCGGCGATATCTACGTGGTGGATTCAGCCGCGCCGTGGTCGGTGTCGTTCAACGAGCCGTTCGAGATGTTCTGCATCGAAATCAGCGAAGACGCCTTGCGGCCTCGCCTGGGGGCCATGGGGCGCTTTCCTTCCCCGGTCTTGACCGGCGAGGGCACGCTCATGTTGCGCAATTATCTCGGCATGCTGCAGAACCAGCCCCCGGGCGAACTCGCTCAGCTGCAGGACCTGGTGTTCGAGCATTGCGTCTCACTCGTGGCCCGCTCCGGGGCCGGTGCGGCAGGGCAATCGCCCGGTGTTCGCGACACGGTAGTCATGCGTCAACGCGTGATCGACTTCATCGACAGAAACCTGACCAACCCTGAGCTGAATGCCGACGCCGTGTGCAGCGCACTGCGTATCTCGCGCAGTTATTTGTTCAAGATCCTGGCCGCCGGCAAACATACGTTTGCGAGCTATGTGCGCGAGGCCCGCTTGCAGGGTTGCCGCGAATCGTTGATACGACATCCCAGTCGCCCGGTTTCGCAAATTGCAGCCAGCTGGGGATTTGCTTCGGTGGCGTCGTTCAACAGGCTGTATCGGGCGCGTTTTGGCGAGACGCCCAGGGAAACGCGCGCGTAGTCGCATCACCGGTGCTGGCATATTGCCTACCGGCCGCATGTCGTTGATTACCCGACACGGGGCGGGCCGTATGCCTAGCCTTGCTCCGCCCGCTTGGCTTCCAGCAATTCCCAGCGTTCGAACAGCTTTTCCAGCTGAGACTCGAGCTCAGCCAGCGACTCGTTGATGGCGGTCACGCGTTCGGGGTTCTGCTGATAGAGCGTCGGGTCGCCCAGTTCGGCAGTGAGCGCTTCCTGCTGCGCCTCGATCTCGGCGATTTTGTCGGGCAGCCCTTCGAGCTCGCGCGCTTCCCAGTTGGTGAGGCGGCTGCTGCCACCGCGCCGGCGAGCGGGCGTGTTGCCGGCATCCGCCTGTGTGTCGGCAGCTTTATCGCCCTGCGTGACAGCCGCGGTTTTGCCGGTGCCGCCTTGTGCGGGTCCGCCCGTTGTGCCGCCAGCCGTTTCAGCCACCGGCCCACGTTGCGCCAGCCAGTCATCGTAGCCCCCGGGGTATTCACGCCAGACCCCGTTGCCTTCGGCCACGAGGGTCTGTGTGACGACGTTATCGAGAAAGGCCCGATCGTGGCTGACCAGCAAGACCGTACCGCTGTAGTCCTGCAGCAGGTCTTCGAGAAGTTCCAGCGTCTCGATGTCAAGATCGTTGGTGGGCTCGTCGAGCACCAGTACGTTGGTGGGGCGGGCGAACATCCGCGCCAGGGCCAGGCGGGCGCGCTCTCCGCCCGACAGACTGGACACCGGCGACTGAGAGCGGGCGGGCGGAAACAGGAAGTCTTCCAGATAACTCATCACGTGCTTGCGCTGGCCGCCGATCTCGACCCATTCGCTGCCGGGGCTGATCGTATCTGCCAAGGTGGCGGTCTCGTCGAGGCCGGCGCGCATCTGGTCGAAATACCCCACTGTCAGCTGCGTGCCCAGGCGTACGGTGCCGCTGTCGGGCTTCAGCTCACCGAGAATGATGCGCAGCAGGGTGGTCTTGCCGGCTCCGTTCGGCCCGATCAGGCCGATGCGATCGCGACGCATGATGGTGGTGGAAAGGTTGCGAACAATCACCCGTTCACCGTAGCTGTGGCTGACGTTTTCGAGCTCGGCGATCAGTTTGCCTGAGCGTGCGCCTTCCGCAACGGCCATGCGCACGTTGCCCATGCGCTCGCGGCGCTCGGCGCGTTCTCGGCGCAGTTGCTCCAGGCGCCGTACCCGCCCTTCGTTGCGCGTGCGGCGCGCTTCAACACCCTTGCGGATCCAGACCTCTTCCTGTGCCAGGAACTTGTCAAAGCGGGCCTGCTGCTGTTGTTCCGCCTCGAGCATCTCGGCCTTGCGTGCCTGCCATTGCGAGAAGTTGCCGGGAAAGCTGTAGAGTCGACCGCGGTCGAGCTCGACTATGCGCGACGCCACTTCGTCGAGAAAGCGCCGATCGTGAGTGATGACCACGACGGTGCAGCGCGTTTCAGACAGCATTTGCTGTAACCAGAGAATGCCGTCGAAATCGAGATGGTTGGTGGGTTCGTCGAGCAATAGCAGGTGGGGCTGGTCGGCAAGTGCGCGGGCCAGCGCCACACGCTTGCGCGTTCCGCCCGACAGTGTGCCGACCAGCGCGTCGGGTTGCAGCCCCAACTGGTCGATGAGCGCACCGGCCACGGCCGGCCGTTGCCAGTCCTCGCGCTCCACGTAGTCGCCGCAGAGGGTTTCAAGCACGTTCGCCGTGGGGTCGAGCTCAGGTTCCTGTTCCACCGTTGCGACCGTGAGCCCGCTCATGCGCATGACTTCGCCGTCGTCGGGCTCGAGCCGACCGTCGAGAATCTTGAGCAGCGACGATTTGCCGGCGCCGTTGCGACCGATGAGGCCGATGCGTTCGCCTTGCTGGATCGTGAAGTCGGCGCCGTCGAGCAGGGCGTGGTGCCCAAAGGCCAGCTGGACGCCTGTGAGCGTAATGAGGGATACAGCCATGTCGGGATGGAATCGTGAATCTGGCAAAGACCCTTATTGTCGCAGGTTACAATGCCCAAGTGGGGCGGGTCGGGCAATCGCGGTGTGCAAACATCGAGGAAGGTCCGGACTCCGCAGGGCAGGGTAGCGGCTAACGGCCGTCCGGCGTAACGGTACGCATGTATCGCCAAGCCGAGGAACAGGGCCACAGAGACGAGTCTGCGGCGGGGGCCTTTCGGGGCACGGGTACGGCGACTCCGTACTCCATGGTGGTTTCCGCCATGACGCTGCAGGGTGAAACGCGGCAACCTCTACCCGGAGCAACATCAAATAGGCATGCGCAGGCCTTTCTGGGCCGAAAGGGCGGCCCGCCCGAGCATGCGGGTAGATGGCATGAGCGCGTCAGCAATGGCGCGCCAAGATGAATGATTGCCCGCCCGTCAAACGGCGTACAGAATCCGGCCTATAGACCCGCCCCATCTCCTGGTAAACCCCCTCCCGCTTCCTCATTCTCAGGAAGTGCTTTTACTTATCGCGGCAATTCCTTGATTTACAAATGGTTTTTCTTGCGGCTCCGCTTCGGAATCGCTGCTAAGTGCTTGTTGTGATTGAAAAAAATAGCTACCGGCGCTTGACCGGCCATTCGGCTTACCGTAGAGTGGGAGAAAGTAGGATAATGTGTATGAAAGTGGGGATTCCATCTTGTTCCAGGGCAGCAGCGCTCTCTCGTTGGATGCAAAGGGTCGGCTTACCGTGCCGACCCGGCATCGTGACGCGCTCGCTTCCCAGTGTGAAGGTCAGCTGACCCTTACACGTCACCCAGATGGATGCTTGCTGGTCTATCCCCGACCGGTGTGGGAAATCAAACGCGAAGAAATCGCCCGCCTTTCGGCGGGCGCGCGCGTTTTGCAGCGACTCATGTTGGGAAATGCTCAGGACGTCGATATCGACGGAGCGGGGCGCATCTTGGTTGCGCCCGAACTGCGTAGTGCCGCCGGGCTCAGCAAGGAGGTCATGCTCCTGGGCATGGGCGGTCATTTCGAGCTCTGGGATGCCGTGACACTGCAGCGCCGCGAGGCCGAAGACCTGGCCAAGGGCATGTCGGACATTCTGGATCAATTTTCTTTCTGAGCGGTTTATGGAATTCGCGCACCGATCCGTGCTGTTGGAGCCCGCAGTCGACGCGTTGCTGAACGTTTCGTTCGGCAAGCGTCGGGCCGCCCGCCCCGATTCCGCAGTCGCTCCCGCGCCCGACGGAATTTACGTCGACGGCACTTTCGGGCGTGGTGGCCATAGCCGCCGCCTGCTTGAACGTCTGGGCCCCGACGCCACCCTCATTGTTTTCGACAAAGACCCCGAGGCGATAGAAGTCGCGCGCGCCCTGCAGGCCAGCGACCCTCGGGTCAAGGTCGTGCACGGCGGATTCGGCGACATGCCCGAGCATCTTTCGCAACTTGGCGTCACCCAAGTGCACGGCGTGCTGCTCGATCTCGGCGTGTCTTCACCCCAGCTCGACGACGCTTCGCGCGGCTTTTCCTTCATGAGGGAAGGGCCGCTCGACATGCGCATGGACACCAGCAGCGGAATCACTGCTGCCCAATGGTTGGCAACCGCCGGCCAGGAAGAGATAAAGGAGGTCATCGCAAATTATGGCGAAGAACGGTTTGCTTTCCAGATTGCAAAGGCGATTGTTGCTGGCCGCGAATCAAGGCCGCTGCGCACCACGCTCGAACTCGCCGAGCTCGTCGCCGGCGCCGTCCGCACTCGCGAGAAAGGCCAGCATCCGGCCACACGCAGCTTTCAAGCTATACGGATTCACATCAACCAGGAGCTCCAGGAACTCGCTCGTGCCCTCGCGGCAATTCTGACGGTCCTGGCCCCGGGCGGCCGGCTCGCGATCATCAGTTTCCACTCGCTGGAAGACCGCATGGTGAAGCAGTGCATCGCCGCTGCGTCGCGACCCGCCGAGGAGTTGGCACGCTTGCCGATCCCCGAAGACAGGATGCCGAAACCGGTCCTGAATTCTCTGGGCAAGGTGGTTCCCACGGCCGAAGAAGCCTCCGGGAATCCGCGGGCCCGTTCGGCGATCATGCGGGTGGCCGAACGCACCGACGCGCCGCTGCCGCCCGATCAGGGCGCTTCTTTCATCAGGGCCATGCGCCTTGTGCCACTGCGTGAGGGTGGCCGGGAAGGAGGGCGGAGTCGATGATCCGCCTGTGCCTGTTCTTCTCGGTACTGCTCATGGTGTCGGCACTGTCGCTGGTCACGGCCCGCTATCAGGCCCGCCAGCTGTTCGTTGCGGCCGAGCGGCTCGACGATCGTGCCCGTGAGCTCGATATCGAGTGGCGCCGTTTGCAGCTCGAGCGCGCCGAACTGGCGCGCAATGCGCGCATCGACCATATCGCGCGCCGTGATCTGGGCATGGTGACAGCCACGCCCGATCGCACCCTGTATCTCGACACCCCCTATGCCACACAGGGGGGGCGTCAATGAAGCGTATTCCCTTCTTCAACAGCCCCGTGCTCGATCGCCAGATGCCCATGTGGCGGGCGAAGCTGGTGTTCCTGCTGTTGATGGCAGGTTTTGCCGCGCTCTTTGCCAAGGCACTTTATCTGCAGGGCATGGACGACGAGTTCCTGCAGGCGCAGGGCGAGCGGCGTTACGAGCGTACGCTGGTGCTGCCCGCGACGCGCGGCAAGATCTTCGACCGCAGTGGTTCGGTGGTGCTCGCCTCCAGCGTGCCGGCGCGTGCCATCTGGGCGATTCCCGACGACACACGGGCCGCCACCCCCGAGCAACTGGCGGAATTGGCCAAGCTGCTCGAAATGAATGTGGCGGACATTCAGGCGCGCGTGGCCGACAGCAAGCGCACCTTTGTGTATATCAAGCGCCAGGTATCGCTCGATACGGCCGAAAAGATTCGCAAGCTGAATGTGCCAGGCTTCCACCAGGAAGCGGAGATGCGCCGCTTCTATCCGGAAGGCAGCCTCATGGCCCACGTCTTGGGCTTCACCAATATTGAAGACGAGGGCATCGAGGGCATCGAACTCGCCTTTAACGACGCACTTTCGGGGCAGCCCGGTTCGCGCCGGGTCATCAAGGACCGACTGGGCCGGGTGATCGAAGACGTGCAGGCGGTGGTTCCACCCGTCGATGGTCGCGATCTTCACGTGTCGATCGATGCGGGGCTGCAATACGACACCTATATGGCGCTGAAGCACGCCATGGAAGAGAACAAGGCCAGCGCGGTGGCGGCCGTGGTGCTCGATGTCCGCACGGGCGAGATTCTGGCGCTGGTCAATCTGCCTTCGTACGACCCCAACGATCGGGGTGATCGCAGGGGCAGTGGATTGCGCAACCGCGCGATGGTCGACACATTTGAGCCGGGGTCGATCATGAAGCCCTTCACCGTGGCCCTGGCGCTCGACAACCGCAAGATCACGCTCGACACCATGTTCGATACCGGCAACGGCCAATACCGGTTTCATGGCAACACCATTTCCGATGTCAGTCGCAATGGTCGCGTGAACGCCGCCGATATCGTGCGTCGCTCCAGCAACATCGGCATGGCAATGATTTCTGAGCGGCTGAGCGCCCGCGAGATGTGGACCACCTTCAGTGAACTGGGTTTCGGCCGGGCCCCTGAAGCGAATTTCCCGGGCGTTGCGGCAGGTCGGCTGCGGCCATGGGAGCGATGGCGGCCCATCGAGCAGGCGACCATGGCTTACGGCTATGGCCTGTCCGTTTCTCTGCTGCAGATGGCCCAGGCTTACAGCGTATTTGCCCGCGACGGCGACATGGTGTCGCTGTCGTTGGTCAAACGCACTGGCACTGCCACCAGCAAACAGGTGTTCAGCCCCCAGGTGGCGCGTCAGGTACGCGCCATTCTGGAAGCGGCGGCGGGGCCCGACGGCGCCAAGCTCGCACAGGTGAAGGGCTACCGCGTCGCCGGCAAGAGCGGCACGGCACGCAAGATCGTCAATGGAAAATACAGCAAGTCCGATTACCGCAGCTCGTTCGTCGGGTTCGCGCCGGTGTCGGACCCGCGCATCGTGGTGGCCGTGAGCATCGATGAGCCCAAGGCCGGGGCCTACTATGGCGGCCGTGTGGCCGCTCCGGTGTTCGCCGATGTGGTGGCCAGCAGCCTGCGCCGCCTGGGGGTACAGCCCGATGCGCCTCTTGAATCACTGGTGGCCGTCGGCCCCAATGGAGAAACGGCACGATGAGGGCTGAGGATATTGTGGAGTGGCTGAAGGGCCACGTCGAAAGCGGCGCACAGTTGCGACTGGACTCGCGTCAGATCGAATTGGGCGACGTTTTCTTTGCCTGCCCGGGGCTGGCCGGCGACGGTCGTGAGCACATTGATGCCGCGCTTCAGGCGGGCGCTGCGGCAGTCGTGGTGCAGGCCCCCTTGCCCGCAGCAATTGCCGCCGGCGGTTCAGTCCCGGTGCTTGAGGTTCCCGGCCTGGTGACTCTGCTGGGCGAGACCGCGCACCTCTGGTACGGCAAGCCTTCGCACGACGTGTCGGTGGTGGCAGTGACCGGTACCAACGGCAAAACCACCACCGTGCAGTGGATTGCCGCTGCGCTGAACGCAGGCGGTGCGCCCTGCGGCACCATCGGAACGCTGGGCGTGACACTGCCGGACGGCACCAATCTGGGCGGCGAGCTGACGACCCCCGATGTGCTGTCGCTGCACCGCTATCTGGCGGCACTGCGCGACGCCGGTGCGGGCGTCGTGGCCATCGAGGCCTCGTCGATCGGCATCGCCCAGGGGCGACTCGATTCAGTGCGTATCGACATCGCGGCGTTCACCAATCTCACTCGTGACCACCTCGACTATCACGGCACGGTCGAAGCGTATCGTGACGCCAAGTGCGGTCTGTTTGAGTGGCCTGAATTGCGCGCCTCGGTCATCAATATCGACGATCCCGCGGGGCTCGAGCTGATGGCACGCCTGCAGGGCCGTCGCACCGTTTCGTATTCGCTCGAGGCCGCAAGCGGCGCCAATATCGTTGCGCTGGACGTGCATGCCGGCCCCTATGGCCTGGTCTTCAACATCTCCCGTGAAGAGGGCAGCCTGCAGATGCTGACGCGTCTCATCGGCCTGCACTACGTATCGAATCTGTTGCTGGTGGCCGGTGTGCTGCAGGAACTGGGCTGGTCACTGTCGCGCTCGGCGCGCGTGTTGGCCGGGTTGCGGCCGGTGGAAGGCCGTCTGCAGATTCTGGAATCCGACGTCGGAGGCGCCGCCGGCGGGCCGCTGGTGGTGGTCGACTACGCCCACACGCCCGATGCGCTCGAGCGTGCCCTGCACGCCTTGCGCAGCGTTGCCGATGCCCGGGGCGGCAAGGTGGCCTGTGTGTTTGGTTGCGGCGGCAATCGCGACCATGGCAAGCGCAGCCTGATGGGTGAGATCGCTGAACGACTGGCTGACAGGGTCGTGGTCACCAATGACAATCCGCGCGACGAAGACGCTGCGGC
>JAEZGR010000261.1 GCA_023437255.1 Pseudomonadota bacterium
CTGCGGCGCGCCCTGCACCGCGTCGAGAATCGTCACGGCCGGGAACGCCCCTACCAGAACGCCCCGCGCACGCTCGACCTCGACCTGCTGCTGCACGGCGACGAGATGCGCCAGACGCCGTTCCTGACGCTGCCGCACCCGCGCATGCACCTGCGCGCCTTTGTGCTCAGGCCGTTACAGGAACTGGCACCCGGGCTACGCCTGCCGCAAGGGCCGATCGCCACGCTGCTTGAGGCGTGTGCCGATCAGCAGCTCGAACGCCTCAGCGACGATACACCCTCCGCCGGCTGACGCAACCCGCCAAACGCGACCTCAGGCGTCCGCCACGATGCGGCGCGCGCGTTCGATCACGGGGGCATCCACCATCTTGCCATCGATCTGAAAAGCGGCCGAACCGGTGCGCTCGAATTCCGCCATGACCCGCTGCGCCCACTCGCGCTCGGCCTCGGTCGGTGCGAACACGGCGTGCAGCACCGCCACTTGCGTGGGATGAATGCACATGGCGCCCGCAAAGCCCATGTCACGAATTTGGGCAGCGATATTGGCCAGGGCCTCGGTATTGCGAAAGTCGGGCTGTACGCCATCAAGGGGTGCAGCAATTCCCGCCGCCGCGCTCGCCAGAAGCATGCGGCAACGCACATGATCCAACAGCAACCGGGCGCCGGGCGTATCGGGCCGCGTACCGGTGTCGAGCATGAGATCGAGATACCCGAAAGCCAGGCGCCTCACGCCTTCAGCTGCGGCCAGCGCCTCAAGCACCTGCACGCCTCGTGCGCTTTCCACAATGGGTAGCACCGGCCTGCCGCTCTCGCGATGCGCACGCTCAATCTGCCCGACGGATTCGGTCTTGGGCAACACCACCGTGAAGACGTTGGGTAGCGATCGGCACAGTGCCATATCGGCGTCGAACCACGGCGTTTCGGCGCCATTGCAGCGCAGCATAAAACGCGCAGCAGCATGCTCGGCGGCAAAGCGGGCAATCTGTTCACGGGCGGCCGACTTCGCGTCGGCCTCGACCGCGTCTTCCAGGTCGATGATGACCGCGTCGGCGCCCGCGGCCAGCGCCTTGGCAAAACGCTCCGGACGGCTGCCGGGAACAAACAGCGCGGTACGCAGGATTTCAGGTGAGGCCATGATCACGCTCTCCTGAAGGTGAGTTCCGCCTGATGGGCAAGTGTGCCGCCCTGCTCCGCCCACAGGTGTGCCAGGTTGGCATCTTGCCGCACGCCTGCCACCTCGAAGGGCGTGGGGGCGATCAACGGCCGCAGCCCCCGATAGGTGAACACTTGTGGCTCCAGGTCCGGATTGGCGTCGACGAAAGCCTGCAGCATCAGCGTGGCGATGAGCGGGCCGTGCACAACCAGCCCAGGGTAGCCCTCCTGCTTCGTGACATAGTCAAGGTCATAGTGAATGCGGTGGCCATTGAAGGTGACGGCCGAGTAGCGAAACAGCAAGACCGGCGTGGGGGTGATCTCGGTCCCCCAGTCACGCGCGGGCGCCGCCACACTTCCTTCGAGCTTGGGAGGGGTGGGTGCACGATAGACAATATCCTGCTCTTCACTCACGCAAACCGCACCATCCTGCACGTACTCATGGTGGACAGTGAAAAACAAAAGGCTGCCCGTGCGACCCTGCTTTTCCTTGATGTCGTGGATGACCGAGCGTCGCTCCGCGGGCGTGCCAACCCTCAGCGGCGTATGGAAGCGCACTCGCCCTCCCGCCCACATGCGGTTGCGTTCTCCCAGCGGGGGCAGCAAGCTGCCATGCGCCGGATGCCCGTCGCGACCGAGTTCAGCGTATACCTGGCCCCGTACGAAGTGCGCCCATTGCCACAGATGCGGCAGGGGGTCGCCCACGGCGGGCACGGGTCGGTCCAGCGCCAGGGCGATCTGTGCCACGTGACCGGCATCGAGATTGTCGGCGTACCGTTCGCTACGGCCGATCCAGCTTGAGTATTCGTTTGAAGTCATGGGGATCCACAGAAGGTGATCGGAGCGCTGCGCCCCTGGCAGTCAGCGCGACAATTCAGCGGCGCGTCGTCGGAGTTCATGGCGAATGACCTTGCCAGTAGTGGTCATGGGCAGGTCTTCCACGAACTCGAGCTCGCGCGGGTACTCATGGGCGGCCAGACGCATGCGCACCCATTCCTGAAGCTCAGTTGCCAACGCGGAAGTGCCGGCAAAGCCCGTCTTGAGCACCACGTATGCCTTGACGATTTCGGTGCGCAGCGGGTCGGGTTTGCCGACCACCGCCGCCATTTGCACCGCCGCGTGACGCAGCAGGCAGTCCTCGATTTCGCCCGGTCCGATGCGATAGCCCGAGGACGTGATGACGTCATCATTGCGACCCACGAAGCAGAGCCTGCCGTCAGGCCGCCGCCAACCAATGTCGCCGGTCACCAGCCAGCCGTTCACGTACTTGGCGCGCGTGGCCTCGGGCTGATTCCAATACCCGAGGAACATGACAGGGTCGGGGCTGCGCACCGCAATGTTGCCGTGTTCGCCGTCTTTCACGGGATTGCCGGCGTCGTCGATGATCGCCACCTCGTGGCCCGGAACGGGCCAGCCCATGCTGCCAGCAAGCGGCGGCTCAAGCGCCGCGCAGCTGGAAACGATCATGTTGCACTCGGTCTGCCCGTAGAACTCGTTGATGGTGACCCCCAGGTTCTGACGCCCCCAGTCGAGCAATTCGGCACCCAGAGACTCGCCGCCGCTGGCCACGCTGCGCAGATCGAAGGACCAGCGTTCGCGAGGCTGCGCCACGCTCCGCAACATTTTGAGGGCGGTAGGGGGAATGAAGGCGTTACGGATGCCGAAATCCTGCAGCAACTGGAAGGCGGCTTCCGGCTGGAATTTTTCGAAGCGCCTCGCCACGACGGTGACCCCATGGTGCAGCGCAGGCATCAGCACGTCGAGCAGGCCGCCGATCCAGGCCCAGTCGGCCGGCGGCCAGATCCGGGCGCCGGGCTGCGGGAAGAAGTCGTGGCTCATTTCGACGCCGGGCAGATGCCCCAGCAGGCTGCGATGCGCGTGCAGCGCGCCCTTGGGCTGTCCCGTCGTACCGGAGGTATAGATGATGAGCGCCGGCTCGTCGGCCGCCGTGTCGACGGGCTCGAAATCATCGGAGCTCGAGCTCATCAACGAAGGCAGATCGAGCCCATGCGACGATGCGCGATCGATACAGAAAACGTGCCTGAGCGCCGGCAACTCGGCACGCAGCGCCGCGAGTCGTTCGGCGCCCGCTGCATCGGTAATCACACAGCTGGCCCCGGAATCGTACAGCCGATAGCTCAAGGCCTCGGCGCCGAACAACGTGAACAGTGGAATTGAAATGGCCCCGAGCTTGTGTACGGCAATATGGCCGAAAGCCGTCTCGGGGCACTGCGGCAACAAAATCGCCACCCGATCGCCGCGCGCGACGCCATGCCCACGCAGCACGTGCGCAAGGCGATTGGAACACCGGCGCAGGCGGTCGAAACTGTACTCATCGACCTTGCCGTCGGCCGCCACGTACACCAGCGCCAACCGGGAGGGATCGCGACCGGCCCACTTGTCGCAGACATCAACGCCCATGTTGTAGCGGGCGGGGACTTGCCAGGCAAACTGGCTGTTCAGCGCTTCGTAGGAGCCGGCCAGGGTCAGCATGCCCGACTCAGTTCACAGGAACCAGCGGGATCATTTCGGCAATGCGAGCCTTCCACTTGGCAGGGCCGGTCTGGTGCACCGATTCACCCGACGCATCGACAGCCACCGTGACCGGCATATCCTTGACCTCGAACTCGTAGATCGCTTCCATGCCCAGGTCTTCAAAGGCGACAACGCGCGAATTGCGGATCGCCTTGGACACCAGGTAGGCCGAACCGCCTACGGCCATCAGGTAGGCCGACTTGTGTTCCCGAATGGCCTCGATCGCCACGGGACCGCGCTCTGCCTTGCCGACCATGGCGATCAGCCCGGTCTTTTCGAGCATCATGCCGGTGAACTTGTCCATGCGGGTGGCCGTGGTGGGGCCTGCCGGGCCAACCACCTCGTCGCGCACCGGATCGACCGGGCCCACGTAATAGATGACACGGTTGGTGAAATCGACGGGCAGTTCTTCTCCGCGCTCGAGCATGTCCTGGATGCGCTTGTGGGCAGCGTCACGGCCGGTGAGCATCTTGCCCGACAGCAGCAGAGTCTGGCCCGGCTTCCAGCTGGCGACTTCCTCGGGCGTGAGGGTGTCGAGGTTCACCTGGGTCGACTTGTTGTAGTCGGGGGCCCATTTCACATCCGGCCAGTTCGACATGGCTGGCGGTGTCAGCACTGCGGGGCCGCTGCCGTCAAGCTCGAAATGCACGTGACGAGTGGCCGCGCAGTTGGGGATCATGGCCACGGGCTTGGAGGCGGCGTGCGTGGGGAAGGTGTTGATCTTGACGTCGAGGACGGTGGTCAGGCCGCCCAGACCCTGTGCGCCGATACCCAGCGCGTTGACCTTCTCGTACAGCTCGATGCGCAGCTCTTCGAGCTTGTTCTGCGGGCCGCGCTGCAGCAGTTCGAACATGTCGATGTCTTCCATCAGCGCCTGCTTGGCCATCAGCATGGCCTTCTCGGCGGTTCCGCCGACGCCGATTCCCAGCATGCCGGGGGGGCACCAGCCGGCGCCCATGGTGGGCACGGTCTTGAGCACCCAGTCGACCAGCGAATCACTGGGATTGAGCATGACAAATTTGGTCTTGTTCTCGGAGCCACCGCCCTTGGCCGCCACCTGCACGTCAACGCCATCACCGGGCACCAGCTCGACGCTGACAATACAGGGCGTGTTGTCGCGGGTGTTCTTGCGTGTGAACAGCGGATCGGTCAGCACCGAGGCACGCAGGGGGTTGTCGGGGTTCAGATAGCCGCGGCGTACGCCTTTGTCGCACAGTTCCTGGATACTGCGCTGCGTGTCGAAGCGCACATTCATGCCGATCTTGAGGAAGACGTTGACGATGCCGGTGTCTTGGCAGATGGGGCGTTTGCCCTCGGCGCACATGCGCGAATTGGTCAGGATCTGTGCAATGGCGTCCTTGGCGGCCGGGTTCTGCTCGCGTTCGTAGGCGCGGGCCAGATGCTGGATGTAATCGGCCGGATGGTAATAGCTGATGAACTGCACTGCATCAGCAATGGATTGAATGAAATCGTCTTCTTTGATCAGGGTGGTCATGATGCAATCGCCGGAAGTGGGAACAAGGACGGAATCCGCCCGGAATGAAGGGGGCGGGCGAACGCCGCCCGCAGCGAGTCAGCGCGTCGCGCTCACTTGCCGGTCCAGACCGGCTTGCGCTTCTCGGCGAACGCCGTGGCCCCTTCCTTGGCGTCGTCCGAGGTGAAGATATGAGCAATCATGGGGCGCTGCAGGTCGAACATGTCGGCCGGGCGCCAGTTGCGCGACTCGGCAATGATGCGCTTGGCCGTCTGCACGGCCAGCGGGCCGTTCTCGGCGATGAGCTGCGCCATTTCGAGCGCGGCTTCGAGCGCCTTGCCGGGCTCGACCAGCCGGTTCACCAGGCCATGATGATGCAGGCGGTCGGCCGGCATCATGTCGCCGGTGAGCACCGCTTCCATGGCGATGTGGTACGGAATGCGTGCCGGCAGGCGCACCATGCCGCCCGAGCCGGGCACCAGACCGCGCTTGACCTCGGGCAGACCGAAAGTGGCGTTGCTGGCCGCGATAATCAGGTCACAGGCCAGGGCCACTTCGCAGCCGCCGGCCAGCGCAAAGCCTTCGATGGCGGCGATGAGCGGTTTGCGCGGCGGCCGCTCGCAGATGCCTGCAAAACCCCGGCCGTGCACATAAGGACGCTGGCCGCTGGCGGCAAACGCCTTCAGGTCCATGCCCGAGCAGAATGTGTTACCGGCGCCGGTGAGAATGCCGATGGCCAGTTCCGAATCGTTATCGAGCTGGTCAAGCGCGGCCGCCAGGCCTTGTGCCACTTCCAGGTTGACGGCATTGCGTGCCTGCGGACGGTCGATCGTGATGACCAGGACCCGCCCGACGGTTTCGACTTTCACCAGTTCTGACATTGAAGAATCCTTACTTGAGCGGCCGTGCCGCATAAACGGTTCGCAGACAACCGCATATCATACGACCATTCCACCGGCTCTTCACCCGGGTAAAGTCGCTATCGCCGTACGGCAAAGAGCGACTTCCTGCGTATGTCCCCGGTAGTTCGGCGGCTCGCCCTGATTGGGAAACCGCTAAAATCGAAGAATTTTGCGGCCCACCGCGCCTACATCAGCCATAAGCTCATGCTCACCTTTCAGCAGATCATCCTCAAGCTACAGCAATACTGGGACAGCCAGGGTTGCGCGTTGCTCCAGCCCTACGATATGGAAGTGGGTGCGGGCACCTCTCACACAGCAACCTTCCTGCGTTCCATAGGCCCCGAGCCCTGGCGCGCGGCCTACGTGCAGCCCTCGCGCCGCCCCAAAGACGGCCGCTACGGCGAAAACCCCAACCGGCTTCAGCACTATTACCAGTATCAGGTCGTGCTCAAGCCTGCCCCACCCGAAATCATCGAGCTCTACATCGGTTCTCTGGTCGCACTGGGCATCAACCCCGCCGAACACGATATCCGCTTTGTGGAAGACGACTGGGAAAACCCCACGCTGGGTGCATGGGGCCTGGGCTGGGAGGTCTGGCTCAATGGCATGGAAGTCACCCAGTTCACCTACTTCCAGCAGGTCGGCGGGCTCGACTGCTACCCCGCCACGGGCGAAATCACCTACGGTCTTGAGCGTCTGGCCATGTACCTGCAAGGCGTGGAAAGCGTCTACGACCTGGTCTGGACTCACGGGCCCGACGGCAAGGCCATCTTCTACCGCGACGTATTCCATCAGAACGAGGTCGAGCAGTCGGCCTACAACTTCGAACATGCGTCGACCGAGATGCTGTTCAGCCACTTCAGCGATTACGAAGCCGAAGCACGCCGCCTGATCGACGTACCGCTGGCGCTGCCTGCCTACGAGGCAACGCTCAAGGCTGCCCATACCTTCAACCTGCTCGATGCGCGCGGCGCCATCAGCGTGACCGAACGTGCCGCCTACATCGGACGCATCCGCAACCTGTCCCGGGCTGTTGCCCAGGCCTATTACGATTCCCGCGAGAAACTAGGATTCCCCATGCTGGCCAACCCTTCGGCCCTGGAGGCCGCGCAATGAGCGTCCAGCCCCAGACCCGCCCCCTGCTCGTCGAACTGTTCACCGAAGAACTGCCGCCCAAGGCCCTGCCGAAACTCGGCCAGGCATTCGCCGAGGGCCTGCGCAAGTCGCTGGAACAGAACCATTTGCTGGCCTCCGGCTGCGCCACGCGCCCCCTGGCCACCCCGCGCCGCCTTGCGGCCGTATTTGACGCCGTGCTTGGCCAGGCGCCCGAGCAGCAGTACACCGAAAAGCTCATGCCCGCCAAGGTCGGCCTGACAGAAGACCGCCAGATGACGCCCGCACTGCAGAAAAAACTGGAGGCCAAGGGCCTGGCACATCTGAGCGTCGATGATCTCGTCATCGAATCCGATGGCAAGCAGGACTACCTGTACGCACGCGGCGTTGCCGCAGGCGAGACGCTTGAAGCCGGCCTGCAGAAGGCCCTCGACCAGGCGATCGCGCAGCTGCCCATTCCCAAGGTCATGCGCTACCAGCTCGCCGACGGCGTCACCAGCGTACGTTTCGTGCGCCCTGCGCATCGCCTTGTCGCCCTGTGGGGTGACCAGGTGGTTCCCGTACAGGCCCTTGGCCTGACTGCCGGTCGCAGTACCGAAGGCCACCGCTTCATGTCGCAAGGCGAGATCCGCATCGAATCCGCCGACACCTACGAATCGCAGTTGCTGGAACAAGGCCGGGTGATTGCGGGCTTTGAAGCGCGCCGCGCCGACATCCAGAAGCAGCTTCAGCAGAAGGCCGACACACTGGGCGCGACCATCGGCGACGATCCACAGGTCACGGCGCTGCTCGACGAGGTCACCGCACTGGTCGAGCACCCCACCGTCTATGTGGGTGAGTTCGACGAAGCCTTTCTACGGGTGCCGCCGGAATGCCTGATTCTCACGATGCGGCTCAATCAAAAGTATTTCCCGCTGTTCGAACCTGGCTCGGGCCGGCTCACGCATCGCTTCCTGATCGTGAGCAACATGCAGGTGGCAGACGCCACGAACATCATCGAAGGCAATCAGCGCGTGGTTCGGCCCCGCCTTGCCGACGCGCAGTTCTTCTTTGAAACCGACCGCCGCACCCCGCTCGCCGACCGTGTGCCGCAGCTGGCGACCAGCGTCTATCACAACAAGCTCGGCTCGGTGCTGCAGCGTGTCGAACGCATCCGCAGCATCGCCACCCATATCGCCGGCCAGCTGGGTCTCGACCCGGCTGTCGCCGACCGCGCCGCCCTGCTCGCCAAGGCCGACCTGAACTCCAACATGGTGGGCGAGTTCCCCGAGCTTCAGGGTGTCATGGGCGCCTATTACGCCGAAGCCGACGGCGAGGCCGCCGAAGTGGTCGAAGCCATACGCGGTCAGTACCGCATCCGCCTCGACGCGCCCGTCACCGACAACACCCTGGCCGCGGCCGTGCTGTTCATGGCCGAACGCCTCGAGGTATTGGTGGGCATCTGGGGCATCGGGCTCGTCCCCACCGGCGAACGCGACCCTTACGGTCTGCGCCGCGCCGCCCTGGGGCTCATCAGCGCCTACGAACAACTTGCTGCCGGCGGCAAGCTGGCACTGACCGACCCGGCAACGCTGCGCCTCGACGCACTGCTGGCATTCACCGCCGGCACCTTCGAAGCCGGGACCCTCGCACAAGAAACCACCGCCGAAGTGGCCGGCTTCATCTACGAACGCTACCGCAACCAGCTTGGCGCCTACGACCGCAATGTGGTCGACGCCGTGCTGGCGCTCGAGCCGCCGCTCCACCAAGTGCTCGGTCGCATTGCAGCGTGTGCGGCATTCGCAGAGCGGCCCGAGGCCGCCAGCCTGGCTGCCGCCAACAAGCGCATTACCAACCTGCTCAAGAAAGCCGATTCCGATATCGGCGAGCTCGACGCCTCGCGCCTCACCGAACCGGCCGAACAGGCGCTTGCGGCACGAATCGCAGAACTGGCACCCGTTGCGCGGCGCCAGTTCCAGGAAGGCGACTTCAGCGCTTCGCTGGCCACCCTGGCCGGCTCACGCGCGGCGGTCGATGATTTCTTCAACGACGTCATGGTCATGGCTGAAGACCCCGAGGTGCGGCGCAACCGACTCGCCCTGCTGAGCATGCTGCATCGAAGCATGAACGAGGTCGCCGATATTGCGAGGCTCGCTCAGTGAAGCTGGTCATTCTCGACCGCGACGGCGTCATCAATGAAGACAGCGATGCCTTCATCAAGACGCCCGAAGAGTGGCAGCCGATCCCCGGCAGCCTGGATGCGATCGCACGCCTGTCACGTGCCGGCTGGCGGGTGGTCGTCGCCACCAACCAGTCGGGGCTCGCACGCGGCCTGTTCTCGATGGATTCGCTCAATCAGATCCATGCGCGACTGCGACGCGAGTTGGCCGATGCCGGCGGTGTCATCGATGCCTTCTTCATCTGCACGCACGGGCCCGACGAAGGATGCCGCTGCCGCAAACCGGCGCCCGGCCTGTTTGAAGACATTGCCCGCCGCTACGACATCAATCTGCAGGGCGTACCTGCGGTAGGCGACTCGCTGCGCGATCTGCAGGCCGCCACGGCGCTGGGGTGCAGCCCGTGGCTGGTTCGCACCGGCAAGGGCGAGCGCACCCTTCAGGCAGGTGGCCTGCCCGCCGGCACCGTGGTGTGCGCTGACCTGGGCGCCGTGGTCGACGAACTGCTCGCCGGAGACTGACATGGCCTGGATCCGCGCAATCATCTATCAGCTTTTCCTCATCGTCACGGTCATTCCCTACGCACTCGCGTGCCTGATCTGGATGCCGCTGCCGATCTCGATCCGCTACCGACTTACGGTGGGCTGGCCCCGGCTGGCAGTCTGGGGGGCCAAGGTGATTCTTGGCCTGCGCTGGCAGACCAAGGGCTGGGAAAACCTCCCGGACTCACCTGCCATCCTGCTTTCCAAGCACCAGTCTGCCTGGGAAACCATGTTCTTCGCCGGTTATCTCCCGCGCGATGTCTGCTTCGTCTACAAGCGGGAACTGCACCGAATTCCCTTCTTTGGCTGGGGCCTGGCGCTGCTGCGCATGATTCCCATCGACCGCTCGCGCGGTCGCGAAGCCTTTGATCAGGTGATCCGCATCGGTCGCCAGCGCCTGGAAGAGGGCCGTTGGCCCCTGCTGTTCCCGGAAGGGACACGCATGGCCCCCGGCAAGACGGGCCGCTACAAGATGGGCGGTGCGCTGCTGGCCGAGGCCACTCGTGCACCGGTGGTTCCCATTGCCCACAATGCCGGCGAATTGTGGCCGCGCAATGCCTTTCTCAAAAAACCCGGTGTCATCACGGTGTCAGTCGGGCCCCCCATTCCCACCGAAGGCCTCACCGCGGCTGAAATCAACGAGAAGGTGCAGGCCTGGATCGAGGCCGAGATGCGCGTACTGAATCCTGAAC
>JAEZGR010000278.1 GCA_023437255.1 Pseudomonadota bacterium
CACGCGTGAAGCAACGCGCCCGCGGCCAGGAGGTCGTTGGCAGCCTGAATCCCGGTCAGGCGCTCGTCGGCGTCGTTCACAAGGAACTCACGGCCCTCATGGGTGGCGACCTGGGCGCCGAGGCCAGCGAGTTGTCGCTGGCTGCACAGCCGCCCGCCGTCATTCTCATGGCGGGTCTGCAGGGCGCGGGCAAGACCACCACCACCGGTAAGCTGGCCAAGTGGCTGTCCGACGGAAATCACACCCAGGCCGGTCGCAAGACAGGCAAGAAGAAGGTCCTGGTGGTCTCTGCCGACGTCTACCGACCGGCCGCCATCGATCAGCTGAAGGCGGTGGCCGCGCAGGTCAACGTCGACTTCCTGCCATCGGATCCTTCACAGACCCCGGTCGATATTGCCCGCGGTGCGCTCGATCATGCGCGCAGGCATTTCTATGACGTGTTGATCGTTGATACGGCCGGTCGCCTGGGTATCGACGAGGCCATGATGCGCGAAATCCGCGCGCTCTACGACCTGCTCAATCCGATTGAGACCCTGTTCGTGGTCGATGCCATGCAGGGTCAGGACGCGGTCAATGTGGCCAAGGCCTTTGCCGACGCGTTGCCCCTCACGGGCGTGGTCATGACCAAGCTCGACGGCGATGCGCGCGGTGGTGCTGCGCTGTCGGTGCGCCACGTCACGGGCAAACCGCTGAAGTTCGTGGGTGTGTCCGAAAAGATGGACGGCCTCGAGCCTTTCCACCCCGAGCGCATGGCGCAGCGCGTGCTGGGCATGGGCGACATTGTGTCGCTGGTCGAGCAGGCGCAGCGCAATATCGACATCGCTGATGCCGAGAAATTCGCCAAGAAGATCAAGTCCGGCGACAAGTTCGACCTGAACGACTTTCGCGAGCAGCTGCAGCAGGTCAAGAAGATGGGCGACATGGGCTCGCTGCTGCAGAAGCTGCCGGCGCAGTTCGCCGCGGCTGCGGGGCAGCTGCAGAGCGGTCAGGCCGAGAAGCAGTTACGTCGGACCGAAGGCATCCTCAACTCCATGACGCCTCAAGAGCGCGCCAAGCCCGAGCTGCTGAAGGCCTCACGCAAGCGCCGCATTGCGGCGGGGGCCGGCGTGCCGGTTCAGGAGGTCAACCGCCTGCTGAATCAGTACGAGCAGATGTCGGGAATGATGAAGCAGATGAAGAAGGGCGGCATGGCGAAGATGATGCGCGCCATGGGTGGCCTGAAGGGCCTGGGCAAGGGCGGCTTTCGGGGGTTTTAATCGCCCTGCATGGCGTCCACTTCGTCCGGGCTCGTCCACGTCGCGCCCTGCATGGCGCTCCGATTCGTCAGGCGGTCGACAGTGCGCAGGCACTGTCGAGCCGTCCTGACTCATCCACCTCCAACCGCCACTACTATTTCCAGGTGGTCGCCGTCTGTGAGTTGGGCGGTGGCGTGGGCACTGCGGGGGACGATTTCTCCGTTGCGTTCTACGGCGATCCGCTTGCCCTGATAGCCCAATTGTTCGATCAGGCCTGCTACGGTCAGGCCGGCGTCAATCTGGCGGTTTTCGCCATTCAGAGTGATGTTCATGTCGTGTTCCGTATTCAGTCTTTGATCTTCAATCGCGGAAGCGGTCGGTTGCCGCGAGCAGGTGCGCCAGGATGCCCGGCTCATCGAAGGCGTGGCCGCCGTCATCGACGATGTGGAACTCGGCTTCCGGCCAGGCCTTGTGCAGTTCCCAGGCCGTGCGGATCGGCGTGCAGACGTCGTACCGGCCCTGCACGATCACGCCGGGGATGCCGCGCAGGAGGTGTGCGTCGCGCAGCAGCTGACCTTCTTCCAGGAAGCCGCCGTTCATGAAGTAGTGATTTTCGATCCGAGCGAATGCCAGCGCAGAAGCGTCATCGGCATGCGACAGCTGATGCTCGCGATTGGGCAGCAGCGTGATCGTATGGCTTTCCCATTGGGTCCAGGCGTGCGCGGCCTGCAGCTGTACGTTGCGGTCCTCGCTCGTCAGGCGCTTGTGGTAGGCGGCGATCAGATCGCCGCGCTCTTCTTTCGGTATCGGCTCGACGTACCGTTCCCACTGATCCGGAAAGAGCCACGATGCACCTTCCTGATAGAACCAGCGCAACTCGTCGCGACGTACCGTGAAGATGCCGCGCAAGATCAGCGCGCTGACGTGTTCGGGCCAGGTCTGCGCGTAGGCCAGTGCCAGCGTGGAACCCCAGGAGCCTCCGAACACCAGCATCTGCGACGCTTCCAGCACTTCGACACGCAGGCGCTCCATGTCGGCGATCAGGTGGTCGGTGGTGTTGTTCTCCAGGCTGGCGTGGGGCGAGGAGCGCCCGCATCCACGCTGATCGAACAGTAGCACCTTGTAGCGCGTGGGGTCGAACAGCCGGCGATGGGTGGGCGAGCAGCCGCCACCGGGCCCGCCATGCAGAAAGATGGCCGGCTTGCCTTCGGGGTTGCCGCAAAGCTCCCAATACACGCGATGACCGTCGCCGGTGTTCAGGTAGCCGTGCGAATAGGGGTGTATCTCTGGGTACATTCAGGCCCTGCGCTTGAAAATGAGGTCCCACACACCATGCCCCAATCGCAGGCCGCGGGCCTCGAACTTGGTGAGCGGGCGGAAATCGGGGCGCGGCGCATAACCGTTGGCCACGGTGTTTTCCAGGCTCGGTTCGTTGCTCAGCACCTCGAGCATTTGCTCGGCATAGTTTTCCCAGTCAGTGGCCAGGTGGATGTAGGCGCCCGGCTTCATGCGGCTCGCCAACAGTTTCACCAAGGGCGGCTGGATCAGGCGGCGCTTGTGGTGGCGCTTCTTGGGCCAGGGGTCGGGAAAGTAAATGTGCACGCCGTCGAGCGAATCCGGCGCGATCATGTGATTCAGCACTTCCACCGCATCGTGCTGGATCACCCGCACGTTGGTGAGCCCGGTTTCATCGATGCGCTTGAGCATCGCGCCCACGCCGGCATTGAACACCTCCACCCCAAGAAAGTTGTCATTGGGGCGGGCCTGCGCGATTCTCTGGGTGGTCTCGCCCATACCGAAACCGATCTCGAGTATGGTGGGCGCTTCGCGGCCGAAGGCCTGCTTGAGGTCGAGCAGCGCGGGCCGGTACGGAATGGCCCACAGGGGCATCAGCCGATCAAGCGCCTCGCGCTGGCTGGGCGTGATGTGCGCGCGCCGATGCACGAAGCTGCGGATATGGCCGCGGCCGGACTGTTCGGTGGCGGTGCGAACCTCGTAGGCGGGCTCGGGCGTATTCGATGAATTTGGGTCTTGCATCATGCGCGTAATTGTACCGGCTCGCCGCAGCCGCTATAATTTCTTCCCCTTGGCGGGTGTAGTTCAATGGTAGAACGGCGGCTTCCCAAGCCTCAAGCGTGGGTTCGATTCCCATCACCCGCTCCATCCACTCTGTGTGGCGCCATTTCTGGCGGGCATGCAGTCAATGGCAGCACCGGCTGTCTCAGTAAAAATCCTGGAATGCCAATGAGCGTGATGCGCCATAGTGCCGCCGTGGCGGTTCTTTGCAGTGCCGTGCTGGGTCTGGTGGCCTGCGCACAGCCCGCTTACGATGAAAACGGTGTGTACACGCCGCAGTTCGGGCAGGCCGGCAAAGACGTCATGTGGGTGCCCACGGCGCAGGCGGTGGTCGACCGCATGCTCGCGCTCGCTCAAGTCACGCCCGATGACCTTCTGGTTGATCTGGGTTCCGGTGATGGCCGCACGGTCATTGCCGCCGCAAAGCAGGGCGCACGGGCGCACGGCATTGAATTCAACCCCGATCTGGTGGTGCTGTCGCAGCAGGCGGCCGCTCGAGAAGGCCTGGCCGATCGCGCCACGTTCGAGCAGGGCGACATATTCAAGACCGATTTTTCAGATGCGAGTGTGGTCACTTTGTTTCTTCTGACCGAATTGAATCTGAAACTGCGGCCTATCTTGCTGAACATGAAACCGGGCACCCGCATCGTGTCGAATTCCTTCGACATGGGCGATTGGCGACCCGATGAAATGACCACTGTCACCGACCATTGCTCGGGGTTCTGTACCACGTACAAGTGGGTCGTGCCGGCCCACGTGGCCGGTACATGGCACATGGAAAACGATGCGCGCCTGGAACTGGCTCAGACCTTCCAGATGGTGCGAGGCTCGCTGTACGCTGACGACGATCGCACGTCGATACGCGACGCTCGCATGAACGGCTCGCGTATCGAATTCCGTGTTGGTGACGATCTCTACACAGGTGAAGTGGTCGGCGACACCCTGCGTGGCATGGTCAACGGCGTGCGGGCGTGGTCGGCGCAGCGCTCGGTTGGCTGAGCGTGGCCATGTCGATCACGAAGCGGTAGCGCACGTCAGCTTTTTCCATGCGCTCGAAAGCCTCGTTGATCTGATCCATGCGAATCATCTCGCAGTCGGGCAGAATGTTTTTCTCGGCGCAGAAATCCAGCATTTCCTGTGTTTCGCGTATGCCGCCGATCAGTGAGCCGGCGATGCGCCGCCGGCCCATCACCAGGGGAATGGTGCTGGTTTCGTCGATCGGGCCGACCTGGCCCACGATGACCATCGTTCCATCAATGTCGAGCAGCGGCACGTAGGGTGTCAGGTCGTGCCTGACGGGAACGGTGTCGATGATCAGATCAAAGGTGTCGGCGGCCGCTTCCATGGCGGCTTCGTCGCTTGAAACAAGCAGTCGGTGGGCGCCGAGCGCCAGTGCGTCGGGCTCCTTGTCGGCGCTGCGACTCAGCACCGTGACATCGGCGCCCATGCCGACCGCCAGTTTCACGGCCATGTGCCCCAGACCGCCCAGGCCGATCACGCCGACACGGCTGCCGGGCCCGACATTCCAGGTGCGCAGGGGCGAATAGGTAGTGATGCCGGCGCACAGCAGGGGCGCCGCGCGTGCCAGGTCCAGCCCCTGCGGTACCCGCAGGCAGAACTCTTCGCGTACGACCAGATGCCTGGAATACCCACCCTGGGTGAACTCGCGTGTGATGCGATCGCGGGCGCCGTAGGTGAACGTGCTGCGGTTGCGGCAGAGCTGCTCTTCGCCGTGGTCGCATTGATCACAGGACATGCAGCTGTCGACCAGGCATCCTACGGCAACATGGTCGCCGACTTTGTGCCCGGTGACCTCGGGACCGACCGCGATGACCCGCCCCACGATCTCGTGGCCCGGCACGATGGGGTAATAACTGCCGCCCCAGTCGTTACGCGCCGTGTGCAGGTCGGAGTGACACACCCCGCAATACAGGATCTCCATGGCAACGTCGTTGGGGCGCAGTTCCCGGCGCTCGAATTCATAAGGGGCGAGTGGGGTGTCTGGGCTGTATGCGGCATAGCCAATGGTATGCATGTTTCGACTCCGGTTCGGGGATTGCTACATCCGGGGTTTGGGGAGGGCCCTTGATGGTAACGCCTGCGCCAGCCGCAGGTAAATTCATGATGCGGTACTCCCATCGTGATACATTGATTTGATTGAAAAATAACGAGTTGGCCATTCGAGAAGGAGTAGCGCGAAATGGGAAGCACTGACACTTTCAACGCAAAGGGCGTACTCGACGTCAACGGCAAGGCATACGAAATTTACCGGCTCAAGGCCGTTGCCGATGCCGGGTTCGATGTCGCCTCACTGCCGTACAGCCTGAAGATTCTTCTCGAGAATCTGCTGCGCACCGAAAACGGCACCGACATCACCGCTGAAGACATCAAGGCGCTTGCCGGCTGGAACCCCACCGCGGGTGAGTCACGCGAGATCGCCTTCACACCGGCCCGCGTGCTGCTTCAAGACTTCACCGGCGTGCCGGCGGTGGTCGATCTGGCGGCCATGCGCGAAGCCATGCAGCAGTTGGGCGGCGATGCACATCGCATCAATCCTCTGGCACCGGTCGAACTGGTCATCGACCACTCGGTCATCGTCGACGTGTTCGGCTCGCCCAACGCCTTCGCGCGCAACGTCGAGATCGAGTATGGCCGCAACCAGGAACGCTACCAGTTTCTGCGCTGGGGCCAGACTGCGTTCGACGACTTCAAGGTGGTGCCCCCGGGCACGGGCATCGTGCACCAGGTGAACCTCGAGCACCTCTCGCGCGTGGTGTTCACGCAAGAGAAGAACGGCGTGATTCAGGCCTACCCTGATTCCTGTGTGGGCACCGACTCGCACACGCCCATGGTGAACGGGCTCGGTATCGTGGCCTGGGGCGTAGGCGGCATCGAAGCCGAAGCCGCCATGCTGGGCCAACCCATTTCCATGCTCATTCCTGAAGTCGTGGGCTTCAAGCTGACGGGCTCGCTGCCCGAAGGTTCCACCGCCACCGACCTGGTGCTCACCATCACTGAAATGCTGCGTGAACACCGCGTGGTCGGCAAGTTCGTCGAATTCTATGGCCCGGGCGTGGCCTCCGTGCCGCTTGCCAACCGTGCCACCATCGGCAACATGAGCCCGGAATACGGCTCCACGCTGTCCATCTTCCCGATCGACGACGTCACGCTCAGCTACATGGCGCTGACCGGCCGTTCTGCCGAACAGATCGCGCTGGTCGAGGCCTACGCCAAGGAACAAGGGCTCTGGCACGACCCCGACGCCTCGCCGCGTTATACCGAAACGCTCGAGCTCGACCTCTCGACCGTGGTTCCTTCCATCGCCGGTCCCAAGCGGCCGCAAGACCGTATCTCGCTGGCCGATTCCCGAGATGCCTTCCGGGCAGCGCTCTCGAATTACATCAGCGACGCTCCCGAGCCCTTGAAGGGTTACGACTCGGCGGTCGAAAGCACGTTCCCCGCGTCTGATCCGCCCTCGCCGGATCAGCCGGAAACGGTTTCGGCGGCACCCAACGAGCTCGAGCCGGAGCCCACCGACTCACTCGACACGCCCACCGTCAGCCAGCCCCGCAGGGCCCCCATCAAGGTCACCATGGCCGATGGCAGCGAATGCCACATCGATCATGGGGCGGTGGTCATTGCCGCCATCACGTCGTGCACCAACACCTCGAACCCGGCGGTCATGATGGCCGCCGCCCTGCTGGCCAAGAACGCGGTCGAGAAAGGCCTGCAGCGCAAGCCCTGGGTCAAGACCAGCCTGGCGCCGGGCTCGCGCGTGGTCACCGATTACTACGACAAGGCGGGCCTCACGCCTTACCTCGACGCCCTGGGCTTCAGCCTGGTGGGCTATGGCTGCACCACCTGCATCGGTAACTCGGGCCCGCTCATCCCAGAGGCCAGCCAGGCCATCAACGACTACGATCTGGCGGTGGTGTCGGTCCTCTCCGGCAACCGCAACTTCGAAGGGCGCATTCACTCTGAAGTGAAGATGAACTACCTGATGTCGCCGCCGCTGGTCGTGGCTTACGCGCTGGCAGGCACCATGGACATCGACCTGTTCAACGAGCCCCTGGGTACCGACAAGGAAGGGCGACCGGTCTACCTGCGCGACATCTGGCCCTCGGCCGACGACGTTGCACGGGTGGTCGACAGCGCCATCGCTTCCGAGATGTACACCGCGGGCTACGCCGATGTGTTCGCCGGTGATGAGCGCTGGCGCAGCCTCACGACGCCCGAAGGCGCGCTGTTCCAGTGGGAAGAAGATTCCACCTATGTGCGCAAGCCGCCGTACTTTGTGGACATGCCGCGTCACCCGGCGCCTGTGGGCGACATTGTGGGTGCACGCGTGCTGGCGAAGCTGGGCGATTCGGTCACGACCGACCACATCAGCCCGGCAGGTTCCATCGCCCCCAACTCGCCGGCCGCGCAATACCTCATTGCGCATGGCGTCGAGCCCAAAGACTTCAACTCCTACGGATCGCGCCGGGGCAATCACGAGGTCATGATTCGCGGCACGTTCGCCAACGTGCGGCTGCGCAACCAGCTGGCCCCGGGCACCGAGGGCGGCTACACACGCGACTTCACGCAGCCCGGCGGCCCGGTCTCCACCATCTACGACGCCTCGCGCAACTACCTGGCGGCAGGCACGCCGCTGGTCATCCTGGCGGGCAAGGAATACGGATCAGGTTCCTCGCGCGACTGGGCCGCCAAGGGTACGGTTCTGCTGGGCGTCAAGGCGGTCATTGCCGAATCGTTCGAGCGCATCCACCGTTCGAACCTGCTCGGCATGGGTGTGTTGCCCCTGCAGTATCTCGACGGGCAGAATGCCGAAACACTGGGTCTCACCGGCGAAGAAACCTTCGACATCATCGGGGTTTCGCAGTTGAACACGGCCAACCACCTGAATACAGTTCGGGTGCGCGCCGGTGCGATCGAGTTCGACGCCCTTGTGCGTATCGATACGCCCAGCGAGGCGGCCTACTACCGGCATGGCGGCATCATGCAGTACGTGTTGCGCAGTTTGCTGCACTAAGCATCAGTACCGGGCGGCACGAAACCGCGCCTCAACGAAAGACAGCCCGCATGCGGGCTGTCTTTCTTTTGCAGGAGCCTGAGCGCAATTACTTGGCGAAGAGCTGGCTCATGTCCTTGAATGCCTTGAATTCCAGGGCATTGCCACAGGGATCGAGCAGGAACATGGTGGCCTGTTCACCCACCTGACCCTTGAAGCGGATATAGGGCTCGATCACGAACTGGGTGCCGAACGAGCGCAGGCGCTCGGCAAGCGCTTCCCATTGTTCCCACTGCAGCACGATACCGAAGTGTGGAACGGGGACGTCGTGGCCGTCGACCGGGTTCGTGCCGGCCTTTTCCTGATAGGGCATCTTGGGATGCTCGTGAATGACCAGCTGGTGCCCGTAGAAGTCGAAGTCGACCCAATGGTCGCTCGAACGGCCCTCTGCCAGGCCGAAGACCTCGCCGTAGAAATGGCGGGCGGCGGGCAGATCGTGGACGGGAATCGCCAGGTGAAACGGAGAAAGGCTCATGATACGTTCCTGAAAAATGAGATCAAGATTCTAGCGCTCAGCGACCCACCGCGTAACCCTGCATGCCGCGGGGGTTGGCGCCGGCGCGCAACACCAGGCGGCCTTCGGCATCGCGGCTCTGCGTGCACGCTGCCATGCGGCTTTCCGACCAGGGGTCGCCCACCTTGAGCTCGTGGCCCGCCTGCTGCAGGGCGGCGATGGTCTCTTCGGGAAAGCGTGATTCCAGTGAGATGCGGTTCAGTGTGGTCTTGCGCGGCCAGAACGATGCCGGGAAGTGGTCGACGTGCCAAGCCGGCGCGTCGATCGCCTCTTGCAGATTCATGCCATGCACGACGTGGCGCAGGAAGAAGCTGGGCGACCACTGATCCTGCTGATCGCCGCCGGGCGTGCCGAACACCATGTAGGGTTCGCCGTCACGCAGGGCCAACGACGGCGACAGGGTGGTGCAGGGGCGGATCTTGGGCGTGACCGTATTGGGCAGACCCTCGTCCATCCAGGTCATTTGCAGCCGGGTGCTGATCGCAAAGCCGAGCGACGGGATGACCGGACTGGAAGACAGCCAGCCGCCCGAAGGCGTGGCCGAGACCATGTTGCCGTCGCGATCAATGACGTCGATGTGGCAGGTGTCGCCGACAAATACCTCGCGTTCGGCCCATTCCTGTACCGGCGGCAGGGTGACGAAGGTGGGTTCGCCAATGCCGAATCGCGTGTCAGCCTTGCTGAGGGTGCGCTCGGCGACCGCGAGGTCGGGCAGGCTCGGGTCGAGCCCCAACGGGCGGCCCGGGCGGAACTCGCGCGACGCCGAGTCGCCCACCAGTTGCCAGCGGTCACGCAGGTACTCGTCGGTAAGCAGCGCCATCTGCGCCTCGCGGTTGGCGTGCGGGGCGTCGCCATACCAGGCGAGGCGGTCAGCCATGGCCAGTTTGGTGGCTTCGGTGATGCGGTGTACGA
>JAEZGR010000285.1 GCA_023437255.1 Pseudomonadota bacterium
TGCGGGGGGAGAAAGCTCCTTGATTTCCCGGATTCGTAAGTCATCAGTATTGTGCGACACGGTATGCTCCATTTGGTTGGCCGGCTTGCCAGTGCGGATATAAAAAAAGCCGCCTGGCGTTGCGCCGGCGGCTTTTTGGGAATTCGACTGTTTTCAGTGCGTACGACGTTTCCCTTCCTGCGCCAGCGGCTTAGGAAAAGCATAAAAGTAAAAAAAGAAAAACGAGAAAACGTTACGCATGTCGTGCATCCTAGCACGCCTCTCCGCACACTGCCAAGCCCAAATTCAGATTTTGTTGCTATGCCGCAGGCACAGGGCTTGCAAGGCCGCTTTCCGGTGATCGAGAATAATTGATTTGAGCCGAAATTATTATTCAGTGTATTATTTTTTACGCAATAGTTTCCGCCGCGAACGATCTTGAGGAGCTCCACATGAAAATGATCCGATCCCGACTTGCCCTGGCGCTGGCCGCCGCGGTAACGCTGGCCGCCCCCCTTTCCGCCGCGCAGTCGGCCTCGCTGGAAGAAATCAAACAACGAGGTCAGATCCGTATCGCAGTGGCCAACGAGATCCCCTACGGTTACGTTGATCTGAACGGCGAGGCCAAGGGCGCCGGCCCCGATGTCGCCCGCGAAATCATGAAGCAACTGGGCATCGACAAGATCGAATGGATCACCACCAGCTTCAGCTCGCTGATCCCGGGTCTGCGCGCCAATCACTTCGACATGGTTGCCGCCGAAATGGCCGTGCTGCCGGAGCGCTGCAAGCAGGTGCTCTTCTCGGAACCGAACAGCTCGTACGGTGAAGGCCTGCTCGTCGCCAAGGGCAACCCGCATGACATTCATGCCTATCAGGATTTCGCAGAGTCGGATCAAAAGGTCGCGATCATGGCCGGGGCCGATCAGCTCGAAATGCTGCAGGCCCTCAAGGTGCCCGATAACCGCATGGTCACCATTTCCAACAACGCCGACGCCATCTCCACCGTAACCACCGGGCGTGCCGCAGCCTACGCGGCCACCAGCCTGACGGTGAGCGAGCTGGCCAAGCAAAGCGACCGCGTCGAGGCCGCCGCCAACTTCACTGACCCCGTGATCAACGGCGAACCGGTACGCAGCTGGGGCGCCTTCACGTTCGCCCAGAACTCGCAGGAGCTGCGCGACGCAGTCAGCGAAGAGCTGGCCAAGTTCAAGCAGACCGAGCAGTGGAAGCAGATTCTGACGCAATACGGCTTCAGCGAGGCTGATGTCACCGAATCCACCGCCCGCAGCACCGAACAACTCTGCACCGGCTAATTGCGCATGCAGTGGTTGAACTATATCCCGCCCCTGCTGGAAGGCGCCTGGGTCACCGCCCAGCTCACGCTCTACTCCACGTTGCTGGGCGGGTTCTTCGCCTTTGCCTTCGGCATGGGCCGCCTTTCGAGCAACTGGCTGCTGAAAGGCTTTTCGGTCGCGATGATCGAAGTCTTCCGGGGCACATCGCTGCTGGTTCAGCTTTTCTGGCTGTACTTCGCCCTGCCCCTGGTGGGGCAGGCGCTGGGCATGGACTGGCGGCTTTCACCCATAGTCGCGGGCACCCTGGCCCTGAGCCTGAACATCGGCGCCTATGGGGCCGAGGTGGTGCGCGGCGCCATTCAGGCCGTGCCCCTGACGCAGCACGAGGCCGCCAAAGCACTCGACTTCACGCCGCGCCAGACCCTGTGGCGCATTTCCCTGCCGCAGGCCGTGCCCGAAATGCTGCCCAGCTTCGGTAACCTGGCCGTCCAGAACCTGAAAGACACGGCACTCGTTTCATTGATCAGCCTGGGCGACATGACCTTCCGCGCCGAACAGATCCGCAACTTCACGCAGGACAGCACCACCGTATATACATTGTTGCTATTCATGTACTTCGGCATGGCACTGGTGCTGGCAGGCATGATGAAGCTGCTGGAACGGTCGGTGGGCCGCTGGCGCGCAGGGAGGGCCTGACACATGCTTTTTGGAATCGCCTGGGACACCTCCAGCAACTGGGCCTTTGCCGTATCGATTCTGCCCATTCTCTTGAAGGGCCTTGTCGTCACCCTGCAGGCCACCGCGGTGGGCTTCGTGATCGCCATGATATTGGGGCTGGTCCTTGCGGCCCTGAAGATGTCGCCCCTGAAAATCATTTCGTGGCCGGCGCGCTTCATTACCGAATTCATCCGCGACACCCCCCTGCTGGTACAGCTTTTCTTCCTGTACTACGTGCTGCCGGAATACGGAATCGTTCTGCCCGCCTTCATGACCGGCGCCCTGGCCCTGGGCCTGCAATACAGCGCCTATATGTCCGAGGTCTACCGTGCCGGCCTCGAATCCGTTCCCCTGGGGCAGCACGAGGCATCGTGCGCGCTCGACCTTTCACCAAGGCGCACCTTCATTGCCATCGTCGTGCCGCAGGCCATTCCCCGCATCATTCCGGCGCTGGGCAATTACCTGGTGTCGATCATGAAAGACGTGCCGCTGCTGTCGGTGGTGGCCGTGCTCGAAATGCTGAACGTGGCCAAGATCATCGGCGACCGCACCTTCAATTACCTGATTCCGCTTTCGATGGTCGGCCTCATCTACCTGATCCTGACTCTGCTGGCGGCGGCAGGTATCCGCTATCTGGATACGCACCTGCCCAAACGAGGAATTCCGCTCAAATGAACGATACAACGCAATCGCCTGTCGAGCCCGGGCAGGCCATCATCAAATTCGACAAGGTCGTGAAGCGCTTCGGCGACGTCACCGTGCTCGACTCTCTGGACTTCGAGGTCAAGAAGGGCGAGAAGGTCACGATCATCGGGCCCTCCGGCTCGGGCAAATCCACCGTGCTGCGCATTCTGATGACCCTGGAGACGATCAACGAAGGGGTGATCCACGTGGCCGGCAGGCCGCTCTGGCACGAAGAGCGCAACGGCGAGCTGGTGCCCGCCAGCGAAGACCACCTGCGTCAGATGCGCAAGGAAATGGGCATGGTCTTCCAGCAGTTCAACCTGTTCCCGCACATGACCGTCAGGCGCAACATCACCGAGGCGCCCGTTCAGGTACTGGGTCTGTCACGGGCAGAGGCCAACGAGCGCGCCGAGGAGTACCTGGCGCTGGTGGGCCTGAGCGATCAGGCCGACAAATTCCCCAGCCAGCTTTCGGGTGGCCAGCAGCAGCGCGTGGCGATTGCCCGCGCCCTGGCCATGCGGCCCAACATCATG
>JAEZGR010000309.1 GCA_023437255.1 Pseudomonadota bacterium
TTCGAAGACGTGAAGACGATCATGGGTGAGCAGGGTCAGGCCATGATGGGTACTGCGGTCGCTTCGGGCGCAGATCGTGCCCGCGTGGCCGCCGAGCAGGCCATCGCCTGCCCGCTGCTCGAAGGCGTTGACCTGCATGGCGCACGCGGCATGCTCGTCAACATCACGGCGAGCCGCTCGCTCAAGATGCGCGAGACCCGCGAGATCATGGACACGATCCGCAGCTACGCCGCCGACGACGCCACAGTCATCTTCGGTACCGCGTACGACGATGCGATGGGCGAGAACCTGCGTGTCACGGTCGTTGCGACCGGTCTGGGCCGCCAGAACGCGCGCCCCCAGCTGGTTCAGAACAACGCCGAGGTTTTGCGTACAGGCACCGATAACCAACCCGTTCAGCACCAGGACCTCGAGGTTCCGTCCGTGTTCCGCAACCCCCGCAGCCAAGCTTCCGCACAGGTGCGGGCGCTGGAAACCGCAGGGGTCGATCACTACGACATTCCGGCGTTCCTGCGCAAGCAGGCCGACTGAAGACCCACGGTCCTTCACATGAATGGCGGTGGTGACGCGCCCACCGCCTGATATCCCCACGGCGCGCTTCCTCTTTCCCCGGGGAAGCGCGCCATGGATACTGCCGCGTCATGACTGAATGTAACGTCGTTGTATCGATTGTTTCGAGGCGTCGGCACCCTGGGTGTCTTCCCGAATGGATGGAGTGGCGACCGTGCAGTTGTTTGAAACAGAAGATATTTAGTGGTATACCCGCACAGCAGTTACAATAGGCGGCAACCATACAACAACATAGAGCGCATCAGCGATCGCCCATGCTACGTCAACGCACCATTCAGAAACCGATCTCCACGAAAGGCGTCGGCCTGCATTCAGGCCGCCGGGTAGAGCTTACGCTGCGTCCCGCTGCGCCCAACACGGGTATCGTTTTCCATCGTGTTGACCTGCCGCAGGTGGTTGACTTGCCGGCTCTCGCCGATCAAGTCGGAAATACCCGCATGGCGTCGGTCTTGCAGCAGGGTAATGTTCGCGTCTCTACCGTAGAACACCTGATGTCCGCCCTGGCGGGCCTGGGCATCGACAATCTCCATATCGACCTCACGGCCGAAGAAGTCCCGATCATGGACGGCAGCGCCGGCACGTTTGTGTACCTGCTGCGCAGCGCCGGATTGCAGGAACAGGCAGCCCCCAAGAAATTCTTGCGCGTGCTCAAGCCGGTCGAAGTGCGCGAGGGCGAGGGCAAGGACGCCAAGTGGGCGCGGCTTGAACCCTACAACGGCTTCGCACTGTCGTTTTCCATCGATTTCCGCCACCCGGCCATCGATTCCACTGCCAATTTCGCCAAGGTCGATTTCGAAAACGACTCCTACGTCAAGACCATCGCACGCGCGCGCACCTTCGGGTTCGCCAGCGAGGTCGAAGCGTTGCGTGCTGCCGGCCTGGCCCGTGGCGGCAGCCTCGATAACGCCATCGTCATGGACGAATACCGTGTGCTTAACGCCGACGGTCTGCGCTTTGATGATGAGTTCGTGAAGCACAAGATTCTCGATGCCATTGGCGATCTTTACCTGATCGGTAAGCCGCTGGTGGCGCATTATGTGGCCTGCAAGTCGGGTCACGGTCTCAATAACCAGCTTGCGCGCGCGCTGTTGGCGCACCAAGACGCATGGGAAATCATCAGCTACGAGTCGCCCGAGGCGGCTCCCAAGGCTTTCGCCTACGAGTGGAAATTCGCTTAATTTCCGCCTGCCCCGTGATTCCTGAGCAATCGCCCGATGGCATCGGCCAGCGGGCCTGGGGCCACGTTCTCGTGCAGGGCATGAAAGCACTTCAGTGCGTTACGGTCTAGCGGCCGTACTTCCCGAGGTGGGCGCGTCGTGTCTGGCGCCCCCAGCACCGCTTGTACGCGGATTTCGACATCGGTAAGGTTCCACCCTCGGGCCTGCAGGGCCCGCAACAGCGAGGGGGTCAGCTGACGCAGGCGTGTTGCGTGCGCCGCACCGGGAACTGCCAGTGTGATGCACTGTCTGTCTATGTTGGCCACCCGGCATCCGTGTGCCAGTACGGGCGGCAACGCCTTGCGCACGACCTGTTCGGCCTGCAGCAGGTCTTGAGCCTTGGCCATCAGGCTTGCGCCGGTTGCATCGAGCGCCAGCCATTGCAGCGCCGGCGCCGCACTTGATTGGCGGGCCTGGCCAGTACGTTTTACGCGAGCCCCGGGGCCGCGTGTGTAGAGAACATTCAAACCGGATCGAACCATGGGTAGCAAGTCATCTCATTCTACTGCCAACGCCCTGCGGCGGACCTTTCTCTGCGTGGCAGCCGGCGCCGCCATGGCGATGTCTGCCGTGGCGGGTGCCTGGGTACAGGCGCAGTTTTCCGGCGAGCGCAGCACGCACGCCACCGGCCAGCTGCTTGCCGGGACCGACGCGCCGCGGGTGGACGCCGGCTATATCCGCGAGAACATCGGTGTGCTGGCCTCCAAGATGGGCGATATGCAGGCCCGTGTCATTGCGCTTGAAGGGCTGGCACGGCGGGTCGCCGAGGCGGCCGGTGTGTCGTATACCGACCCGGAAATTCAGCTAAGCATTGAACAGTTGCTCAGCGACGCCGAGACCACGAGCAGTGCGGCGGTCGGTCAGGCATGGACCGCCGAATCGCTGGGCCGGGAACTCGACGGTATCGAGCGGCAGCTCACCATGGGTGGCGAGCAACTGACGCTGCTCGACGCCGTGCTGACGCAACGTATCGGTGCCCGTGAAAGCCTGCCCACGCTGTCTCCCGTGGATTACCCGCAGACGTCTTCTTCGTACGGCTGGCGGCGTCACCCCATTACGGGGCGCCACACCCTGCACGAAGGGCTTGATTTCGCCGCACCCAAGGGCACGCCCATCCTGGCTGCCTCGGGGGGCATCGTGACCGAGGCCCGCTACGTGCCCGGCTACGGCAAAATGGTCGAGATCAGCCACGGCAACGGGCTGGTCACCCGCTACGCGCATGCCTCTTCGATTTCGGTCAAACCCGGCGAACTCGTGACGCGCGGCCAGCAGATCGCGCGGGTGGGTTCCACGGGCCGCAGTACCGGCGCTCATCTGCATTTCGAGGTCCGCGTTGCGGGTCATCCGCTGGATCCGACGCTTTTCATCGAGCCCTGGTCGGGCACGCCGGAAGACGGGCAGGATGCCGTGGCGGTGCTTCTGAAAGAAGAGCAGTCGAATGACGCGACAAAGATGCTCGCAAACGCGGACAGCGAACTTGCGGCCAGCGGCGTGCAGCTGCGTTAAACTGTATCGTTTCCTGCGGCATCCGTTCCGCCAACCAAATCACTGGAAGCCCGTCGACTCCGGTCAGTGCGGGCAAACGACGACACAAGAATGGTCTCTCTGTTAAAAACGCTTTTTGGCAGTCGTAACGATCGCATACTCAAGCAGTATCGCCGCCAGGTCACGCAGATCAACGCCCTCGAGCCACAGATCGCAGCGTTGAGCGACGAGCAGCTGCAAGGCAAAACGGCGGAATTCCGCCAGCGCCTCGAACAGGGAGCTCCGCTCGATTCGCTGCTGCCCGAAGCGTTCGCGGTGGTACGCGAAGCGAGCAAACGCGTGTTCGGCATGCGTCACTTCGACGTGCAGATGATTGGTGGCATTGCCCTGCACAACGGCAAGATCGCCGAAATGCGCACAGGCGAGGGCAAGACCCTCACGGCCACCCTGCCGGTTTACCTGAACGCGCTGCCCGCCAAGGGCGTGCATGTGGTCACGGTCAACGACTACCTGGCCCGTCGCGACGCTGAATGGATGGGCCGTCTGTACAACTTCCTGGGCATGACCGTGGGCATCGTGGTGCCCCAGCAGGAAAACGCCGAAAAAATCGCTGCCTACCGGGCCGACATCACCTACGGTACCAACAACGAATTCGGTTTCGATTACCTGCGCGACAACATGGAATATCGCGCCGAAGATCGGCGCCAGCGCGGGTTGAACTACGCCATCGTCGACGAAGTGGACTCGATCCTCATCGACGAGGCCCGCACACCGCTCATCATTTCGGGTCAGGCCGAAGACAACACGGCGCTATACCAGCGCATGAATCTCATTGCGCCGCTGCTCACGCGCATGGCGACCGAGCCCCGGCCCCAGGAACCCGAGCCCGAAGGCGACTTCTGGGTCGATGAAAAGGGCCAGCAGGTTCATATCTCCGAGGCGGGTCACGAAAGGGCAGAGCAGCTGCTGGTGGAGCACGGCCTGCTTCCGCAGGGCGAATCGCTGTACGAACCGCGCAACATCTCGCTGGTGCACCATCTCATGGTGGCGCTGCGGGCACATCACCTGTTCTTCCGCGACCAGCAGTACGTGGTTCAGAACGGCGAAGTCATCATTGTCGACGAATTCACGGGCCGCCTCATGGTGGGCCGCCGCTGGTCCGACGGACTTCATCAGGCGGTCGAAGCGAAAGAAGGCGTACAGATTCAGCACGAGAACCAGACGCTGGCATCGATCACCTTCCAGAATTACTTCCGCATGTACGAGAAGCTGGCCGGCATGACCGGTACGGCCGATACCGAAGCGTACGAATTCCAGCAGATCTACAGTCTCGAAACGGTTCTTGTGCCCACCAACCGGCCCATGATCCGTATCGACCAGAACGACCAGGTCTACAAGACCGACGTCGAGAAGTACAACGCCATCGTTGCCGATATTCGCGATTGCTACGAGCGCGGTCAGCCAGTACTGGTCGGTACGACCAGCATCGAAAACTCCGAGCGTCTCTCCAATCTGCTCAAGCAACACAAGCTGCCGCACGAGGTGCTCAACGCCAAGCAGCACGCGCGCGAAGCCGAAATCGTTGCCGAGGCCGGCAAGCCGGGCCACATCACCATTGCCACCAACATGGCCGGTCGTGGTACCGACATCGTCCTGGGTGGCAGCGTCGAGAAAATGATCGCGCTTGTTCAGCAAGACGAATCGCTTTCCGAAGAGGAAAAACGCGGGCGCATCGAACGCATCCGCGCCGAATGGGCGCCTGCCAACGAAGCGGTCAAGAAGGCCGGCGGTCTGCGGATCATCGGCACTGAGCGGCATGAATCGCGGCGTATCGACAATCAGCTGCGCGGCCGTGCCGGCCGTCAGGGCGATCCGGGTTCCTCGCGCTTTTACCTGTCGCTCGAAGATCCGCTCATGCGCATCTTTGCGGGCGATCGCGTGCGCGCCATCATGGAACGTCTGCGCCTGCCCGAAGGCGAGCCGATCGAAGCGCGCATGGTGTCGCGTTCCATCGAATCCGCCCAGCGCAAAGTCGAGGCGCGCAACTTCGACATTCGCAAGCAGCTGCTCGAATACGACGACGTGGCCAACGACCAGCGCAAGGTTCTCTACGCGCAGCGCAACGAGGTGCTCGAGTCGGCCGATGTCGGCGAAACCGTGCTGAACCTAATCAGCGCCGCCGTGAATGAGCAGTTCCGTGCCTACATCCCGGAAGGCTCGGTCGAAGAGCAATGGGATGTCCCCGGCCTGCAGAGCGCTTTGGAGTCCGACTGGGCGCTCGCCATGCCGCTCACCGAGATTCTTGAAAAAGAACCTGAGCTCACCGACGACGATCTGCTCGAGCGAGTGCTCGCCGAAGCCCGGCGTATCTACGAAGACAAGGTGGCTCTGGTCAGCCGCGAAGCCTGGGCACCCTTCGAGCGTTCGGTGCTTCTGCAGTCCATCGACACCAGCTGGCGTGCCCATCTGCAGGCGCTCGACCATCTGCGTCAGGGCATTCACCTGCGCGGCTATGCGCAGCGTGACCCCAAGCAGGAATACAAGCGCGAAGCCTTCGTGCTGTTCTCCGACATGCTAGATCGCGTGCGCAACGACGTGGTTCGCGTGCTGCTCACCGTGCGGGTGCAGACGCCCGAGCAGGTCGAGGAACCGACCGAGCAGGAATCGCCGGTCAATGTGCGCTACCATCACTCCGACTACGATGCGGCGCTTAGCGGCGAAGATCCCGGCATCAACGAAGATCTGAATGCGCCGGCTGGCGAGGTACCCAAGGTCGGGCGCAACGAACCCTGCCCGTGCGGCAGGGGCAAGAAGTACAAGCATTGTCACGGCCGGATCGCCTGATACGGGCTACGTTTCCCG
>JAEZGR010000310.1 GCA_023437255.1 Pseudomonadota bacterium
GCCAAGCACCTATATAGAGAGCCTGGTGGAAGCAGGGGTACGCCTGCATATCTTCGACCCCAAGCCTCGCCGTCTGGGCATGCGGACCAATCTGTTCCGACGGCTGCATCGCAAGATTGTGGTGATCGACAGCGACGTGGCTTTCGTCGGCGGCATCAATTTCGGTGCGGATCATCTGATCGAAACCGGTCCGATGGCCAAGCAGGATTACGCGGTGCGCGTGCGCGGCCCCCTGGTTGCGGAGATCGAAGCCGACGCCCTGCGTCTGCTGGCTGAGGGTGCGCGCGAACGATCATTCTGGCGCAGGTTGCAGTGGCGGCGCCGGCAGCGGCAGAGCGAGCCGGGTGGGGTGGTGGCCGCCTGGGTCAAGCGTGACAACGACGAACACACGAATGATATCGAACAGCACTACCGGATCGGGATACGCGCCGCCCAGCACCAGATCACCATTGCAAACGCGTACTTTTTCCCGGGGTACTCGCTCTTGCGCGATTTGCGCAAGGCGGCCAAGCGCGGTGTGAAGGTCAGGCTCATACTGCAGGGCGAACCCGACATGCCTGCGGTCCGTTTTGCTGCCACGATGCTGTACGACTATTTGCTGTCGGCGGGTGTTGAGATCTACGAGTATTGCGAGCGCCCGTTCCACGGCAAGGTCGCCACGGTGGACGATCGCTGGGCGACGGTTGGTTCGAGCAATCTCGATCCCTTGAGCCTGGCATTGAATCTCGAGGGCAACATCATGGTGCGCGACACGGCGTTCGTAGCAGCCCTGCAGGAGCGGCTCGACCGCCTGATGGACTCGCAGTGCCAACCGATGCAACGTGCCAGCCGCCCCCGACGCAAGATTCAGCGAGTCGTCGTCGGCGTGTTTGTCTTTCACTTTCTGCGTCGCTTTCCCGCCTGGGTGAACTGGTTCCCGGCACGCAAGCCGCAGGTCACCACGCTTGATGGTGCGCTGCAGGATCTGCACGAGGGGAAATCATGATGCAGGCGCTCAAGGCGGCTCGCACCTGGGTGAGTGAACACAAGGCACGGGTGAAGCGCATTGCGACCATAGCGCTGATCTGTGTCGTCGTCGGCCTGTTGGTGCGTGTGGGGCTCACCGTCGAATGGTCCGAGGTGGCTGGCGCCATGTGGAACACGCCGAGTTCGGCGTTGCTGATGGCGGGCGGGGTGGTCGCGGTCAGCTACGCCGTGTACACCTGTTTCGACCTCTTGGGCAAATGGTATACGGGCCACGATCTGGCCTGGTGGCGCGTCATGATGGTGGCATTCATCAGCTACGCCTTCACCATGAATTTCAGCGCAGCGGTAGGCGGGCTGGCCATGCGTCTGCGACTCTACGGAAAGCAGGGCCTCGAACCGGGCCAGATCATGCGGGTCATGGGACTGAGCATCACCACCAACTGGATCGGCTACTGCCTGTTGGGTGGCGTCGTATTCGCGTCGGGCGCTGTGCAGCCGCCGTCCAGTTGGGAAATCAGTGGCGGGCCGCTGCGCATCATCGGAGTCGCCATGGTGGCGGCGGCCTTGGGGTATCTGGCGTTATGCGCGTTCTCGAAACAGCGCAGCTGGAAGGTGCGCGATCACGAGATCGAACTGCCGGACGTGCGCATTGCTGCGCTGCAGCTTGTGCTGGCGGCCACCAATTGGTCGCTGATGGGCCTGGTGGTGTATCTGGTGATGCCGGGCGAGGCTTCGTACCCGACGATTCTGGGCACGCTGCTCATTGGGTCGCTGGTCGGAGCCGTGGCGCATATTCCCGGCGGCCTGGGGGTGACCGAGTATGTGTTCATCACGCTTCTGGCGGACCAGCCGCGTCATGAGGTGCTGGGCGCCATCCTGGTTTACCGGGCGCTGTATTACGTGGCGCCGGTGATCATTGCCGGAGCCTGGTACCTGGCGTACGAGGCACGAACACCTTCGGCGCCGGCGCACGGCACGAAGATTGCCAGAACAGGGGCATGAACCAAACAGGAGCTCCGACATGTCATTGATTATTGCTGCTCGATTCACCACGTTCGATGCCGCGTCGCATGCCGCCCGGCGCCTGATGGAGGCCGGCATTCACGAAGATGCTCTGCACGTGTTCTATGTCAATCCACCCGGCGCTCACGATCACTATCCGGTGGGCGGCGATCAGGCTGCCGACCCCGGTACCCGCCGTGCGCCCCGCAAGGCCTGGGGTACGGCGGCGGTGCTTGGCGCGGTGGGGGCAGTGGTCGGCGGGGCAATCGTGTCGGCGTTCGCCGATACGTTGATACCCATCGTGGCGGGCGCCGGTGTGGGCGCCTATGTGGGCTCGCTGGCCGGCGCCATGAGCGGCATGGACCCTCGCCGTGAGCGCGTGCAGCAACGCCATGCGGCGCCCGAAAAGGGCGAAGGCCGCCCCTCAGGTGTTCTGCTCGCCGTGAATACCGATGGAGAACGTTCGCAGGAGATTGCAGCGATGCTGGTTGAGGCCGGAGGCCACGCGGTGGAGCGCGCACAAGGCCGCTGGGTCGGCGGAAAATGGGAAGATTTCGATCCTACGCAGCCGCCCGTGCCCGAGCCATCGGTGGCACCGCGCTGAGCGGTACTCGAGCTCAGACAGGCGGGTCACAGCGCATCTGGCCTCATGAAGAAGCCCTCGGAGAGTCCGAGGGCTTCTTCATGTCCTGCCTGAGCGCCGACTGGTTTCAGTAAGGCCGTACCTGAATGTCGTAATCAACTGACCGCACGCCCGTGACCTGGCGGGCCGCCTGTACCGCGTTGCGCGCCGCGATCTCGTTGGCCGCCGTGCCGCGCAGCTGGACGACGCCCTCATAGGTGGAAATCTGGATATTTTGCGGGTGGATGCCCGGCACGCCCAGTACAGCCGCCTGAACGCGACTCGCTATCACCGCGTCATCCTGGTACTGGGCCGCGCTACGCGCGTTGGGGGCTTCGACGCGTGGCGGTGGGTCAGGGGGGTACTGGTCTGCAGTCGGTTGTGGGCTGCCGCAGCCGGCGAGCATGCCGACGGTCGCAAGACTGCTCATGGCCATTAGCCGAAAAGGTCTCATTATTTTCTCCTTCTTTACGGAATGGCCGGGAATTCGCCGGCCGGTTGGGTATGCAAAGCCACTGCAAACGCCATGCCATGGAAAACCCGTCTTGATTTTGCGCAATCGAACCGGCCTTTCGATTTATACTTGCTGCTTTTGCCGCACCGCATAATTCGGCGTCTGATTCTCCGTTGGCTTTCCGCTGGCGCCCCGTCAATGCGGTTGCGTGCGTGGAACGAGAACACACCGGCCACATGGTCGGAACATAAGGGGGTTGTATGCCGTTGCGTGGCTTGCCGATCAGGCGCAGGGTCATGGCGTTGTGTGCCGTGCTTACCATGGGAGGTCTGGCGGCATGTGACAAGGATGCACCACAGCGTGACATGGCCGGGATGAAAGTGCCTGTCAGCGTGATTACCGTGCAGCCCACGCCCACCGAGGTTCACGCCGAACTGCCCGGGCGCGTCGAGGCAATCAAGGATGCCCAGATCCGCGCGCGAGTGACCGGCATCGTGAAGGAAATCAATTTCGTACAGGGCAGCCTGGTCAAGGAAGGCCAGTTGCTCTTCACGATCGACCCGGCCCCTTACGAAGCGGAGCTGAACCGCGCAAAGGCTGAGCTGCAGCGAGCCGAGGCCGACGCCGCCAGTGCACTGCTGCTGGCCAAACGCTATGCGACGCTGGTGAAGTCGAACGCGATCAGTCGTCAGGAATATGACAATGCGCAAGCCGCGGCCAAGCAGGCCGAAGCCGCTATCGCCGGCGCGAAGGCCGCGGTTCAGTCTGCCGAAATCAACCTGGGATACACACGCGTCGAGTCTCCCATCGATGGCCGCATCGGCAAGTCGATGGTCACGGAAGGAGCGCTGGTCAGCGCGCAAAATGCCACACAGCTGGCCACTGTCCAGCAGCTCGACCGGATGTATGTCGATATCACGCGGTCGACCACGCAGCTGGCCATGCTGCGCAAGGCGATTCAGGAAGGCATCATCAAGCAGATCGACAGCGAGCACGTCGAGATCGAAGTGATTCTTGAAGACGGGACACCCTATCCACACAAAGGGCGTCTGCTGTTCACAGGCGTCACGGTCGACCCCTCAACGGCCCAGGTCACATTGCGCGGCGAAATCGACAACCCGGATCAAATCCTGCTTCCGGGAATGTATGTCCGGGTACGCGTGCAGCAGGGTGTCGACGAAGACGCCTTGCTCGTGCCAGTGCAGGCGATCCAGCGCACGCCCGACGGCCTGAACACGCTCATGGTGGTTCGCGAGGGTGTCGTGAATCCGGTGGCGGTTGCGGTGGGCCCGGAGATCAAAGGCAAGTCGCTGATCTACAAGGGCCTGAATGCCGGCGACGTGGTGGTGGTCGAAGGCTTCCAGAAGATCCGTCCGGGCGCCCCGGTACAGCCCGTGCCCTGGAACCCCGGTGCCAAGCCGGGTGCGCAGGGGCCCGGCGGCGCGCCCGGGCAGGCGGGCGCCCCCGCCCAGCCCGGCGCGGGTGGACAGCCCGGTACCCAAGGCGGCGCCCAGCAAGGTGGGGCGCCTGCGCAGGGCGGTGGCGACGGCGCCGGTGCCAAAGCCTCGGCCCAGGGTTGAGGAGTACGCATGCCGTTGTTTTTCATAGATCGCCCAATCTTTGCTTGGGTCGTTGCCCTGGGCATCACCCTGGCCGGCCTCTTGGCCATTCCGAACATGCCGGTGGCGCAGTACCCCGACGTGGCGCCACCCACCATCAATATCCAGGCCACCTATCCGGGTGCTTCGGCCCTCGACGTTTCCACCTCGGTGGCCAGCGTCATCGAAAACGAGCTGAACGGCGCCAAAGGCCTTCTGTACTACGAATCGGTCAGCGATTCGAACGGCCAGATGGAGCTGAGCGTCACGTTTGAGCCCGGCACGGATCCCGACCTGGCACAGGTGGACGTTCAGAACCGGATTTCGAATATCACCTCATCACTGCCGGCCGCCGTGGTGCAGCAGGGCCTGAAGGTGTCGCAGGTGAACACCGGCTTCCTGCTGGTGGTCACCATGTCGTCGACCGATGGCTCGGTCAGCGCCCAGGCGCTGGCCGACTACATCACGCGCAACCTGCAGAACCCGATCTCCCGGGTCGACGGGGTGGGCCGCTTCCAGCTGTTTGAGTCGCCCCGCGCCATGCGTATCTGGGTCGACCCCGACAAGCTGGTGGGTTTCAACCTGAGCATGGCCGAGGTCAATGCGGCCATTTCGGCACAGAACCGCCTGATACCCGGCGGCATGCTGGGGGCGCCTCCCAATCCGGCCTCTCAGCGGGTGTCGGCGCCTATTGTCGTGAACGGCGAACTGGCGACGGTCGAGGAGTTCAGCAACATCATTTTGCGCTCCAACACTGATGGCTCCACCGTCAAGCTGTCGGACGTCGCACGGATCGAGGTGGGTTCCGACAACTACATGTTCGGAGCCCGTCTCAACGGTAAACCCACGGCGGCGTTCGCCATCTCGCTGACACCGGAGGCCAATGCGCTGGCCACGGCCAAAGGCGTGAAGGCGCGCATGGCCGAGCTGTCGGAGCTCTTCCCGGAAAACATCACCTACGCCATTCCGTACGACACGTCACCCTATGTGGAGCTGTCGATCGAGCAGGTGCTCCATACGCTGTTCGAGGCGATGCTCCTCGTGTTCGTCGTGATGTTCGTTTTCCTGCAGAACGTCCGATACACGCTGATTCCGGCGCTCGTCGTGCCGGTGGCCATGCTGGGTGCGTTCGCAGTAATGCATGCGCTGGGCATGTCGGTGAACGTGCTCACCATGTTCGCCATGGTGCTGGCCATCGGGATTCTCGTGGACGACGCCATTGTGGTGGTCGCGAACGTCGAGCGCATCATGGTCGAAGAAGGGCTGCCGCCTCGTGAGGCGACACGCAAGGCCATGCCGCAGATTTCCGGGGCCATTGTCGGCATCACGCTGGTGCTCAGCGCCGTGTTCCTGCCACTCGCGTTCATGAGCGGGTCCGTGGGCGTGATCTATCGGCAGTTCGCGATCGCGATGGCGGTCTCGATCATGTTCTCGGGCTTTCTGGCGCTGTCGTTCACGCCCGCGCTGTGTGCCACCTTCCTGAAGCCGATTCCGAAAGGCCATCACGAAACCAAACGCGGCTTCTTCGGCTGGTTCAATCGCACGTTCGAGAGCGTGACAGGGCGCTATGAGAACTGGGTGGCCCGCAGCCTGAAGCGCGGCGGCCGAATGATTGTGGTGTTCCTGGTGCTGGTCACCCTGCTCGGCTGGATGTATTTGCGTCTGCCCACGGGCTTTCTGCCGGAAGAAGATCAGGGCTATGTGGTGGCCAACATCGAGCTGCCCGCCGGCGCGACCGCCAACCGCACGATCGAGGTCATCGAGAAGGTCGAAGCCTTCTTCCGCCAGCAACCGCAGGTTGAGAACATCATTACGGTGCAGGGCTTCAGCTTCAACGGCAACGGCCTGAATTCGGCAATTGCCTTCGTGCCGCTCAAGGATTTCTCTGAACGCAAGGGCCACGAGAACTCCGCGCAGGCGCTCTCGGCCAAGGCCGTGCAGCACCTGTTGTTCGGCATTCCCGATGCCATGGTGTTTTCGGTCGTTCCTCCGGCGATCTCATCGCTGGGTAATGCCTCGGGCTTCGACATGCGTCTCGAGGATCGCGGCGGCATGGGTCACGATGCGCTCATGGCCGCCACGCAGGAACTGCTCATGAAGGCGAGCCAGAGCCCGATTCTCGATGGGGTGCGGCTCACCGGGCTGTCGGCCGGTTCCCAGCTCTCTATCCACATCGACCGCGAGAAGGCGGCCGCACTGGGCGTCGATTTCACCGAGGCGGCCACACTGATCACCACCTCGCTGGGCTCCGCGTTTGTCGGCAAGTTCACGAACCAGGGGTGGGTGCAGAACGTGTGGGTACAGGCGGACCAGGACCACCGCATGACCACCGAGGAGATTCTTTCTCTCAATGCTCGCAATAACCAGGGTGGCATGGTGCCGTTGTCGGCGTTTGTCACGCTCGACTGGAAGCCGGGTGCCACTCAAGTCGTGCGCTACAACAGCTACGAGTCCACGCGTATCGGGGGCAATGCCGCGCCCGGCTACTCCACCGGGCAGGCCATGGCCGAGATGGAACGTCTGGTCTCCGAATTGCCATCCGGCTTCACGTATGAATGGACCGGCCTGTCCTACCAGGAAATACAGGCGGGTAACCAGACTGCGATCCTGCTTGGGCTGGCCGTGCTGGTCGTGTTCATGATTCTGGCGGCCTTGTACGAGAGCTGGGCGATTCCGTTGTCGGTGATGTTGGCCGTGCCGCTGGGCATGCTGGGCGCCGTCCTCATGGTCACGGGCGTCGGCATGGTGAACGACGTCTACTTCCAGGTCGGCATGGTCACGGTGATCGGGTTGTCGGCCAAGAACGCCATTCTGATCGTGGAGTTTGCGAAGGATGCCTATGCCTCGGGTGCTGGCCTGCTCGAAGCGACCGTCGAGGCCGCCCGACTGCGTTTTCGCCCGATTCTCATGACGTCCTTCGCCTTCATTCTCGGCGTGGTGCCGCTGGCAATGGCGACAGGGGCGGGCGCGGCCAGCCAGAATGCGGTAGGCTTCGGCGTGTTGGGCGGTATGTTGGCTGCGACCCCGCTGGCAGTGATTTTCGTGCCGACGTTCTTCGTCGTCATTCTGTCCATCTTCAAGACGCGCCCGCGGTTGCTGGGCGCGCACGCAGCGCATGCGGCGCCGACAACGGCAGCGCCTGCTGCTGTGGCCGGCCCCGATGTGGGGCAGCCTTCCGACAAGAACACGCCATGATGATTGCTGAACCTGTACGCTTCAAACTCTTGCCCCTGCTGCTTGTGGCAACGCTCGCGGGCTGCTCGCTGGCCCCCGAATACGAGCGGCCCCTGGCGCCCATTCCCTCGGCCTTTCCTCAGGCTGAAGCGGTCCAGGGGCGCGGCACCGGCACGGCCGATTTGCGCTACGGCGCCGACCTCGGCTGGCAGCAGTTCTTCACAGATCCTCGCCTGCGTGACCTGATCGGTCTTGCCCTCGACAACAATCGCGACATGCGCATTGCCGCGGCGCGTGTGGAAGAGGCCAGGGCCCAGTACGGCATTACCGACGCCGATCGTCTGCCGACCTTCGGCGTCGGAGGCAATGCGCAAATGACGCGCACGCCGGCCGACATGCGCATGGGCGGTCCAGACAGCCCCAGTGTCTCGCGCACCTATATGGCCGGTGCCGCCATGACCACTTTCGAGCTGGACTTCTTTGGTCGCATTCGCAATCTGAGCGAGGCCGCGCGTCAGCAGTATCTGTCGACCGCGCAGGCGCAACGCACGGTGCACATCAATCTTGTGTCGCAGGTCGCCGAGGCCTATTTCCGCCTGCGCACGGCGCAGCAGCTGCAGGAGCTCATGGCCAAGACACTCAAGTCACGTGAGGCCACGCTGCAGCTGGTGCAGGCTCGCTACGACACAGGTGTTGCGTCGGCGCTGGACCTGCAACAGGCGCGCGGCCAGGTCGAGACCATCAAGGCCGATCAGCAGTCGATGCGACGCGTCGAAGCTCAGGCGCTCAATGCCCTGCAGCTTCTCATTGGTGCTCCCATCCCCGACGATCTGCCGCCGCCGGCGGTATTCGGCCGCGATCAGCTGCTGCCGTCGATTCCGGTGGGTCTGCCTTCCGATCTGCTTGTGAGGCGCCCCGATATCATCGGTGCGGAACACGCTCTGATCGGCGCCAATGCCAATATCGGTGCCGCGCGGGCAGCGTTCTTCCCGAACATTTCCATTACCGGCCTGCTGGGCTTTGCCAGCCCGCAGCTGGGTGGCCTGTTCTCGGGCGGCAACCGCTATTGGCAGTATCAGCCCGAGATCCAGATTCCGATCTTCAATGGCGGGCTTGCGGGTGGGCTCGAGCTGGCCGAGGCCCGCAAGGTGCGTGCGGTGGCCGAGTATGAGAAGGCCATTCAGACCGCCTTCCGTGAAGTGGCTGACGCGCTGGCCGGTGAAGCCACGTATTACGACCAGCTCGATGCGATGAGGGCGCTCGAGGCGACCGCCAGCGAAGCGCTGCGTCTGGCGAACCTGCGTTACGAAACTGGTGTCGACAGCTTCCTGCAGGTGCAGAGTGCAGAAGTGAATCTGTATTCGGTTCAGCAGGCCTTCCTGCAGGTGGGCATGGAGTCGCTGTTGAATCGCGTCGCCCTTTACAAGGCCCTGGGCGGTGGCTGGCTCGAAGAGACCGCCAGCGACATTCCCGTGGATGCGCCGGGAAGTGTGCCGGGGCAGGGCGCAACGCCGGCGTCGGTTACCGCCTCCTGACCCCGACGGGGTACCCCGCTGCTGGGGGCGCCGCGGCCGCCAGCGTGCGGCGCCCGCCATGCTTAAAGCCTCGAAAAGGCCCATAATAGGGGTTTTTGGAGGCTTGCCATGATAGAGTTGGGCGTGAACATCGATCACGTCGCGACGCTGCGTCAGCAGCGCCACACGGTATACCCCGACCCGGTCGAGGCCGCGCGCCGCGCTGAAGAAGCCGGCGCCGATCTGATCACGCTGCACTTGCGCGAAGACCGGCGCCACATTCAAGACGCCGATGTCGAGGCCATCCGCCCGGTGCTGCGCACCCGCATGAATCTGGAGTGCGCGATCACGCCCATCATGCTGGAAATCGCCTGCCGCGTGCGGCCCCACGATGTCTGCCTGGTGCCGGAACGGCGTCAGGAGCTCACCACAGAAGGCGGGCTCGACGTTGTGACCCACTTCGATTCCGTCCGAGATGCCGTAACGCGTCTGCATGACGCGGGAATCCGGGTCTCGCTGTTCATCGATGCCGAAACGCGGCAGATCGAGGCGGCGCACCGCGCGGGCGCCACCGTCATCGAGCTGCATACCGGCGCCTATGCGCATACCGATGACGATCCGATTGCGCGTGAAGCCGAACTTGTGCGCCTGCGCCAAGGGGTTGCGCAGGGCGTCGGCCTGGGGCTGAGGGTGAACGCCGGCCACGGTCTGCACTATCGCAACGTGCAGGCCATTGCGGCGATCGACGGCATCGCAGAACTGAATATTGGCCACGCCATTGTGGCCCAGGCTGTGTTTGAT
>JAEZGR010000054.1 GCA_023437255.1 Pseudomonadota bacterium
CCCTGGCTGTCGGTGCCCAGCAGGTACAGCGGGTTGCCGTTATCCATCCAGATCGGCGGCGTGAGCGCGTCGATGAGGTTGATGGTAGCGAGATCGAAGGGATTATGCGGGGCCACCCAGCCCGCGCCCAGCGCCCCGATGAGCAACAGCAACAGCGTGATGCTGGCGACCACGGCGACTGGCGAACTGCGCCAGGCATAGGCCAGGTCGCTGTCCCACATGCGGTGGAGCGGCCCGGGCATCAGTGACCCCCCTTGCGCGCAATGCGCAGCCGCGGGTCCACCACGAAATACAACATGTCGACCATGAGGTTGATGACCACGAAGATCAGAGCGATCAGGCACAGATACGCCGCCATGACCGGGATGTCGGCAAACTGCACCGCCTGGATGAAGAGCAGGCCCATGCCCGGCCACTGGAACACGGTTTCGGTGACGATGGCAAAGGCGATGATGCCGCCCAGCTGCAGCCCGGTGATGGTGATGACCGGCACCAGCGTGTTCTTCAGCGCGTGGCCGAAGTGGATGGCCCGGCGCGACAGGCCGCGCGCTCGGGCGAACTTGATGTAGTCCTGGCGAAGCACTTCAAGCATTTCGGAGCGCACGAGCCGCAGAATCAGGGTGAGCTGGAACAGCGACAGGGGGATGGCGGGCAGGATCAGGTGCTTCCAGCCGTCGACCGTGAGCAGGCCGGTCGTCCACCAGCCCAGGTCAACGGTTTCGCCACGCCCATAGCTGGGCAGCCAGCCCAACATGACGGCGAACACCAGGATCAGCAGAATGCCGATCAGGAAGGTCGGCAGCGACACACCCAGCAAGGAAAGCGCCAGTATGGCTTGTGACAGCCGGCCGTTACGGTTGAGCGCGGTATACACGCCTAGCGGCAGCCCCACGATCAGCGCAAGCGCTGCCGCCACCACCGAGAGCTCAATGGTGGCCGGCAGGCGTGAGGCCAGCAGCGAAAACACCGATTGCCCCTGGCGCAGCGACAGCCCGAAGTCGCCGTGAACGGCGTTGCCGACGAATCGGGCGAACTGAACCGGGACCGGCTGATCGAGCCCCAGTTGGGCACGCAGTTCGACGCGGTCTTGTTCGGTGGCGTCTTGCCCCAGCATGATGGTGACGGGGTCACCTACATATTGGAAGAGTGCAAAGGCGATGAGCGCGACAGAGAGCATCACGCCGACTGCCTGCAGCAGTCGGCGCAGGATGAAAAAAGCCATTCAGGTTTTACGCCATCAGTCGACCGTGACCCATTCCATGGTGAGCCGGTTGTCTGCACGGTGCACCACGTTCACGTTCTTGCGCATGGCCCAGGGGATGACCTGGTCGTGCAGGGGAATGTGACCGTATTCGCTTGCGTGGATCTTGAGCGCTTTCTGGATGGCCTCGGTGCGTTTGGCGTCGTCGGTTTCGGTCTTGACCTGGTCGATCAGGGCGTCGACCTCGGCGTTGCTGTAGTTGCCGTAGTTGAACGAGCCGTCGGCGCCTTCACCCTTGCTGCGGATCAGGCTCTGCAGCGTATACAGGGCGTCGAACGTGGGGACCCCCCAGCCGAACAGGTAGGCACTGGTGTCGTAGCTCTGCACCTTGGGGAAGTAGGTGGCGCGGGGCATGGCGTTCAGCTGCGCCTTGACGCCGATGCGTGCCCACATGGCGACGATGGCCTGGCAGATGGCTTCGTCGTTGATGTAGCGGTTATTGGGGCAGTCGAGCGTGAAGTTCAGGTTGTCGGCATAGCCGGCTTCCTTGAGCAGCTGCTTCGCGCGTTCCGGGTCGTAGGACTCGCGCTTGGCCAGTTCTTCGGACCAGCCGTTGACCTGAGGCGCGATCATGGTGCCGGTGGGGGCCGAGAGGCCGCGCATCACTGCCTTCTTCAGGGCCTCTACGTCGATTGCACGGTACAGGGCCTCGCGCACGCGCACGTCGGCAAACGGGTTCTGGCCCTTGATCGAGGAGTACTTGAGCTCGGGGCTTTTTTGGTCGAGGCCGATGTAGATGGTGCGGTACTCGTTGCCTTCGACCACCTTGGCCTGCTGGCGCAGACGGTCGAGGTCTTGTGCCGCGGGGTCGAGCACGAAGTCGATTTCACCCGAGAGCAGGGCGGCCGTACGGGTGGCGCTTTGCTTGATGGGGGTGTAGGTGACCTTGGTGACGTTGCCCTTCTTGTTGGGCTTGCCCCACCAGTCGGGATTCTCTTCGAACACGGTGCGCACATCGACTTCACGCGAAGCCAGCTTGTAGGGGCCGGTGCCGTTGGTGTTGCGCGCCGAGAAGGTTTCTTCCTTCTTCGAGAAGTCTTGCGGTTCGGTGGCGTTGTTCTTTTCGGCCCAGTCGCGGTTCATGATGAACACGTTGGTGAGCTGACGCAGCAGCACGGGGTTGGGCCCCTCGGTTTCGATTTCGACCGTGAGCCCGTCGACGGCGCGCACGTCCTTGATGCCGTTCACGTAAGCCTTGAAGTGCGACGTGGGCGCCATGGCGCGCTTGACGGAGAACACCACGTCGTCGGCCTCGAAGGGGGTGCCGTCGTGGAACTTGACGTTTTCGCGCAGCTTGAAGCGCCAGACGGTGGGCGAGGTCTGTTCCCACGCCGTGGCCAGCGCTTCGGCGATTTCAAAGTCTTGGTTGTACTGCACCAGAGGTTCATATACGTAGCTGGAGCCAGCGATGGTCAGCCCTTCGTTCTGAGCATGCGGGTCGAGCGTGAGAATGTCGCCCTGGCTGGCCCAATGAAAAGGCTTTGCCTGGACCGAAAGGGGCATGAGGAAAGCGGCGGCCACAGCGGTGGCAATGAACGTACGGCGCATGGTTGAATCCTTACACGGAGTTGAACCTCCACGAATATATGGAGATGGCAACCCGGGGTCAAGCATGTGTTTATACCTAGTGCACGCATTGACTTTGAACGGGGATCATGCGCGGTGAACTGGCCCGGCATGACGGTTGCTTTGACACTGGGTCACAAGCAACAGGAGCACGCCATGGGACTCGACACACTGACAGCAGAAAAGGCAAGCACCAAGCTGGCTGCCTTCTTCGACAGCGAGCGGCAGCTCGATGATGTTTCGCAGGCGTTGCGCCGGGAAGCAGAACTCCAGAACCCGCAACTGTGGATGGTGCGGCCGCACGACAGCGATTACGCCCACAAGCTCGAGCCCGAGACACAGGGGGTTGCTCGTACCGCGATCCGCTCCCACCTCATTTTGGGTCTGCTGGGCCTGGGGCTGGGCCTGATCCTGTGGGGGATCATGTATGCCATGGGCCTGCCCGCCATTCGTTCTTCCCCCATCTACAGCGGCGCCGCGATCGTGGCGTTTTCGACTGTTGCCGGCTTGCTGCTGGGTGGCCTGGTCACCGCCAGGCCCGATCACCAGATCGTGATTCAGGCTGTGGGCAAGGCGACATCAGAAGGGCGCTGGTCGCTGGTGATGCACCCGCGCAATGAAGCGCAGTGCAAGGCGGCCGAAGCGGTGCTGGAGGCGGCAGGGGTCGAACGCGTCCGCAGCATCTGAGGCGCGCCGGGTCGGTACGCAGCGCCGGCAATTGCCTTTATGATGCGGCCATGAATTCGGCAACGGTCAACTTCAATAAATGGCTTGCATGTGCGGCGCTGGCTGTCGGGCTGGTGGCGTTTGCGTCGGCCACACAGATTCAAGAGGGTGAGCCCCCCGAAGGCCAGGCGCGCGCCGAGCAGGTGGTCGGCGGCCTTGAGAACCCGTGGGCCATGGCCTTTCTGCCCAATGACGAAGGCATACTGATCACCGAGCGGCCGGGCAGGCTGCGTTTATGGAACGGTGCCGCGCTCTCCGAACCGATCAAGGGCGTGCCGGCGGTGTTCGCCCGCTCCCAGGGCGGGCTGCTCGACGTGGCGATTGCACCCGACTTCGAGCGCTCCCGGCGCGTGTACCTGGCTTACGCCGAACAAGACGAACGGGGCAGGGCCGGCACGGCAGTGGGCGCGGGCATGTTGTCGGCAGACATGCGCGCCCTGGAAAACTTTGAGGTCATCTTCCGGCAGGAACCCAAGCTGTCGTCCGGTCAGCACTTTGGTGCGCGGATGGTATTCGACCGCCAGGGCGACCTCTTCATTGCCCTGGGCGAGAACAACCAGCGCCCCACGTCGCAGGATCTCGACAAGCTTCAGGGCAAGCTGGTGCGTTTGCGTGCCAACGGTGCGGTGCCCGAGGACAACCCCTTTGTCGGCCAGAATGGTGCCCGCCCCGAAATCTGGAGCTACGGGCATCGCAATCCGCAGGGGGCGGCACTCAACCCCTGGAGTGGCAAGCTCTGGCTGCACGAGCATGGGCCACGCGGCGGCGACGAAATCAATATCCCGGAAGCGGGCAACAATTATGGCTGGCCCATCGCCACGTATGGCCGCAACTATTCGGGGCTGGCCATTCCTGAGGCGCAGGGCGCCGAGGTCGAGGGCATGGCACCGCCACTTTATGTGTGGGCGCGATCGCCTGCGGTATCGGGCATGGCCTTCTACAATGCCGACCGCCACCCGCAATGGCGCAACAGCCTGTTCATTGGCGCGCTGAAAGACCGGCAGCTGATTCGCCTGCAACTGGACGGCGAGCGCATTACGGCCGAGGAACGCCTGCTCTCTGAGCTGGATGCGCGCATACGCGACGTGCGCACGGGGCCGGATGGCCACGTGTATGTACTGACCGATGCCGGCGACGGTGCCTTGTATCGGGTGAGCCCTCAATAAGCAATAAAAATGGAGCCTGTGATGCGACCCCTGTATGCGTTGATGCTGGTGCTGCCCCTGGCGGCATGTTCGTCGGCGGTGCCCTTGGAGACCGAGAGCGACCGTTGCAACTCACTTGCGCAGCTTTCGAAGGTGGGCCAGAAGATTGATTCGATTCCGGCGGGCACCTTCCCGGAAGGGGCCCGTATCATCAAGCCGGGCACCATGGTGACGCAAGATTACCGGCCGGATCGCCTGAATGTGCATGTCAACGACAAGGGGCGCATCGAACGCTTTGAGTGCGGCTGAAGTCAAACCCGATGAGATCGCTCGGATTCCGAAGGCGTAACATATTCGTACAATACAATACTTAAATTGTCACCACGCCTAAGGGTTTGTACTCATGCAGTCTCTCAGAGTTCGTTTCAATGATTTCAGCCTGACGGGCCGGGTCTGGGCCGTGATGATCGTCGGTGGCCTGACGATGCTGATGGTCATGGCCACGGCAGGCTGGGGCCTGCTGCAGGCGCGTTCCAGCCTTCAGATCCTGCACGAAGACCGCATGTCGGCACTGGAGCACGTCAGTGGTCTGGTCCAGGAGTTCTACGATACGCGCCTGAACGTGTTGTTGGGTTTTCAGCACGATCCCACCAGCCCGCTGTACTCGCTGCATGGTCACGAACTCAACACCCATACGTCGGCGGTGGACAAGAATCTCGACAGCTGGAAAAAGCGGCTGGCCGATCTGCAGGACCGCGAACTCGATGAACGCGAGGCCGCTTTGCTGGCCGACGTGACCCGGCGTCAGCAAGCCTGGTTCCAGCAGGCTGCCGAGGCGGCCAAACGCCTCGAGGCGGGTGACTTCAGCCCGCCCTCAATGCAGTCCTTCCTGGTGGCTGGCCGCACCGAAGGCGATAACCTGCTCGCTTCGCTGCGCGCCTTGCAGCAGTATCAGACCGACATGGCCGATGAAGCGGCCGCCGCGGCGGAACATCGCTTCCAGATCGCGCTGATCGTGTTCGCGATCACCCTGCTGGGCGTGAACCTGCCCGGCACCCTGCTCATGATCTGCACGATGCGCCGCCTGAGTCGGGGTTTCAATCGGGCCGTGCATGCGGCCCAGGCCATTGCGGCCGGCGATCTTTCGCACGCCGACCACGATTCGGCCGGTGACGAAATCGGCAAGCTGATCACCCAGATGCGCCAGATGCGTGACAATCTGAACGGGCTGATCCGCCGTATTGTGGTGGGCGCTGATTCCGTTGCCCACGCCGCTGATGAGGTGGCGGCCGGCACCCAGGATCTGGCCTCGCGCACCGAGCAGCAAGCCGCCGCGCTGGAAGAAACCTCGGCCGGTACCGAAGAGCTGAATGCCACCGTGCATCAGAACGCCGACAATGCGGCGCAGGTCGACCGCATGGCGCTTTCAACCTCGCAGCTGGCCGAGCGTGGCGGCACGGTGACCAATAACGCCGTGACCACAATGGAAGCGATCCGCCAGGCCTCCGTGAAGATCGGTGACATCGTCAACATCATCGATGGCATTGCCTTCCAGACCAATATTCTGGCCTTGAACGCCGCTGTTGAAGCGGCTCGCGCCGGCGAGGCCGGCAAGGGCTTCGCGGTGGTGGCCGGCGAGGTGCGGGCGCTTGCCCAGCGCAGCGCAAGTGCTGCGCAGGAGATCAAGCACGTCATTCAGGAATCGGTCGATGGCATACGCGAAGGCTCGGAGCAGGTGGCCGAAGCCGGCGTCGCCATGGGCGAGATCGTTGAAAGCTTCCAGCGCATGAAGACGCTGATCGCCGAAATCGCGAGCGCGAGCAAGGAACAGGCGATCGGCCTGGAGCAGATCAACGTGGCCGTGAACCACATGGACGCTTCCACGCAACGCAACGCGCTGCTGGTCGAGAACACGCTGCGTACCTCCGAACAACTGCGCCAGGAGGCCTTCACGTTCCGTTCGCTGGTGTCTTCCTTCAAGCTGGCGGGTGATGCGGGCGCCGTGACTTATGTGCACGACGAAGGCGACTCCTCGGATCCGCGGCCTGAGTACCGTTCGCCTCTAGGTTTGCCCGCCTGAGCATGCGGCTATGCGCAGGGGCCGGTTCTGCCGGCCCGCGCGCTGCGGTTTCACCCTTTGAAGCCGCCTTCGTCGAGCCACGCCTGTTCTTCGGCCGTGGTGCTGCGCCCCAGCAGATGATTGCGGTGGGGGAAGCGGCCGAAGCGCTCGATGATCTTCAGATGGTGCGCCGCCCACGGCGCCGACCCTGAATCGGGAATCTCGCTGAAGAGCGCCACGCAGCGTTGCTGGTGTTCGAGCTTTTCCGAATGCATGTACGGAATGTAGAAAAAGCTGCGTAGTGCGATTTCGAAGCGGCGGTCGTGTCCGCGTTCGATCGCGGCGTCGGCCACCGCCTGGGCCATCGGGTCGGTCGCGTAGACATGCGCGCTGCCGCGAAAAATGTTGCGCGGCATCTGGTCAAGCAGAAGAATCAGTGCCAGGGCGCCTTCGGCGTCGGAAACCCAGTCGGCGAGTTCACCGCGAGAAGCGGTCATGTGCAGAGACTGAAAACGTTCGCGGCACTGCGCGTCGAACGCTTCGCCGCCCTGGAACCATTTGCCGGGGCCCGCCTCGACCCAGAAATCAATCATGCTTTTTGCCGTTTCGTGCATCTCAGGCTCCTGTGTGGGGTGCGTGTGCTTCGGTGGGCCGCTGGCGGCAGGTTTCATACCAGCGTGGGTTGGGCAGACCGTTTCCGGCGAATGCCTGGGCGCGTCGCGGTGAGCGCCAGATGCCGCCGGCCATGCCCAGCTGCGGTTCGACGGCATACCAGAACCACCGGCCGTCTTCGTCTTGCGCGAGCCAGTTCCACCCTTCGGGTGCCGCTGACCATGAAGGTACGAGCGCCAGCGCCAGCACGGCGTGGGCCGTGACGGTGAGGTCGCGGTCGGACGGAATCCGTTCCCATTCCAGCGGCCCGGGATCGCGTTCCAGCTGCCGACGTACCACCTCGGCGCCGGCATCGGAAGGGTCATTCCGGCGGGCCTGAACACGCGGAATCAGTGTCTCGGGCGGCGCGGTCAGCCATACACCCAGAAAGTCGACGCCCGCGCGCTGCGCGCAGGCTTTGATCGCCTGTCGTTCCTCGAGCCTGGAGAACACCGCGTCGGCGATGACGGACACCCCGGCGTTCAGGTTCTGCACGCTGCGTTCGCAGAGCGTGTCATAAACCTTGCGGGACGACTCGGGCGTGTAACTCGTTGCCGGCAGGCGAGACTCGGCGGGCACGCCGGCCAGCTGCTTGCGGATCCGGTCGGAGGCCAGGATGCGCGCGCCGGGCGGCGGGCCGACGTGGTGCGCCACGGCGGCGGCCACCGTGGACTTGCCCGAGCCGCTCAGCCCACCGATTGCCAGCAGGCGCCGGGCGACGGGCTGCAGAAAGTGCATCGCCAGATCAAGATACGCCTGCGCCTGCGTGACAATGGCTTCGCGCTGCGAGCAACCGGGGAGCTCGGCCTGCGTGGCCAGCACCTGTGCCCGTATGGAGGCCCGCAGCGCCATGAAGAAGGGCAGTAGCGCCAGGCCGTCGGTCTCGTCATTCTCGTCGAGGTAGCGGTTCATGACGCGGTTGGCCTCGGCGGGCAGCCCGGCCTGCCACAGATCCATCAGCAGGAAGGCAAGGTCGTACAGCACGTCGGTGGTGGCAAGCGCATCGTTGAACTCGATGCAATCGAAGAGGGTGGGGCGGCCGTCGACCAGGCAAAGGTTGCGCAGGTGCAGGTCGCCGTGACAAAGCCGGATCTTGCCTGCTTCGGCGCGTTTGTCGAGCCGTTCACGGTGCTGTTGCAGCGCCTCGCGCAGGGCGCCACGCAGTTCGCGGGTGGCCGCATCGCCCAGTGCCGCCGCCATGGCGGTGTTCTGCTCATTCAGGGCCAGGACGGCCGCAATGTTCCGGGCTCCGCCGGTGTCGTCTGAGACCTGCGCCTCGCGATGGAAGGCGGCGATGTTGCGTGCAAGCGCAGTCAGCAGCGCAGCATCGAGGTGGCCGTTCGCTGCGAGCCGCGAAAACAGCGTGTCCTGATCGAAGCGCTGCATTTCAACCACGGCGTCCACCAGTTCACCCTGGCCGTCGAGCGTCAGGCGGCCATCGCGCTCGCGGGTGATGCGTCGCACGCCCCGGTACAGCGT
>JAEZGR010000058.1 GCA_023437255.1 Pseudomonadota bacterium
CACCAGGGAAGCGAACTTGCCCTCGGCCTCGTTGTCGCGCATCTCGTTGCCAAAGCGCACATTCATGTGCCCGCCGCTGAACGACAGGCGGTCGCCTTCGACCGCCCACTCCAGAGGTGCGAACGACCATACCGACTCACCCTCACCGCCAAAACCGATACGGGTGTCGATCTGTAGCGGCATGGTGCCGCGTGCCGCGTCGAACCAGCGCTTGAGGGCTTCGGTATCAATCAGCTGGCTGCGACTGAATGCCAGCAGCGGCGTGAAATCGCCCTGCTTGACCAGAGCCCAGGGAAAGGGGCCGTGGTGCATGTGATCGGCAATACCCAGCTCGGTGCGTTCATCGCCGTTCTGCAGCAGCAACACATAGCGCGCCTCAGTGGAAAACACCCCGCGCTGATACTCGGTGATATCGATGCGCACGCGCTGTGTGTCCAGATCGGGGCCCAGCGTGCTGACGATGCGCGCATTGGTGCGATCGATCGCATTGCGAATGGTTTTCTCGGTTTGCACGCCGACATACCAGGAGGCCCCGGTGTAGGCGGCCGCGGCGACGACAAGGGTTCCGGCGATGACGGCAGATTTTTTCATGAAGGGTTCCGACTATCTGAAAGCTTGAGAGACTGATGTTTATCTGGAAAAAAGGGTCTGAATGGGCTGTGACCATACCAGCCCCGCGGCGACATCGGCGGCGGGCCGGTATTCATACCCGACGAAACCGTCATAGCCGGCAGCGTGAAGCTGCTCGAAAGAGGCCTGCAGATTGTCGCGCGTGAGATCGGGCTCATTGCGCGCGGGGCTGCCGGCCACCTGCACATGGCGCACCCAGGGCATGGCTCGCTGCAACTCGGCACACAGGTCGAGCGCTTCGCGCACGGTGTGATAGAAATCGAACTGAAGCCCGACATTGCCTGCGCCCAGCGCCTGCAGCACCTCGATCACGGCATCGGGGCGCGCGTAGAAATAGCCCGGGACATCGCTGTGGTTCAGGCCCTCGAGTTGCAGGCGCAGCTCGGGATACGCGGCCGACGCCCATGCCAGATTCTCTAGCAGGGTGGCGCGCGCCTGAGGGTCCTGGCCGTCGGTGCAACCGGCCATTACATGCACAGCGGGGCAGCCCGTGGCCTCGCACACTGCGGCCACCCGGGCAAAATCCTCACGAAACTGCGCTTGCTGGCCCGCCAGCGCCGCCCTGCCCCAGGGGGCTTGTTCTGGATCGACAGGGGTGTTCACCAGCACGAGTTGCAGGCCGCTTTCGCGCAGCCGCTCGGCATACCACTGCGGGCTCCGGTCGTAAGGAAACAGAATTTCGGCTGCGGAGAAACCATGCAGGCGTGCGGCTTCGAACCGTTCCTCGAGAGGAAGCTGGCCGTAAAGCAGCGTGAGATTGGCGGCGGGAATCATGCGGCGGATTATCGCCGACATTGCATGGCGCTGGAAACCTTTCTACCATCATGGCAGGCGCCACCCGCCGGGGGGCACATACCTACAACACAACGAGACAGACCCATGGCATCAACGCTTGATTTCTATTTTGAGTTTTCTTCACCCTACGGCTACATGGCTGCAACGCAAATCGAGGCGCTGGCCGCGGAAACCGGCCTGGCACTCAGCTGGCACCCCATTCTGCTGGGCCCCATGTTCAAGGCCATGGGCTCCGCCCCCCTGATCCAGATTCCCCTGAAGGGCGAATACGCCCTGCGCGACTTCGCGCGCTGCGCCAAGCTGGCAGGCATTCCGTATTCGCAACCAGAGCCCTTTCCCATCGCCACCGTCGCCGCGGCGCGCGCAGCCATCCATGCGCGTGACCAACACGCCGACAAGGCGACCGGCCTCATCAAGGCGCTGTACCATGCCTATTTCGCAGATGGGCGCCTGATCAGCGAAGCTGAGGTGGTGCTGGATGTGGTGAGTGAACGAGGCTTCGACCGTGCCGAATTCGAAGCGGCCATTGGCTCGGAGCCGGTCAAGACGGCGCTGAAGAAAGAAATCGAAGACGCCATGGCACGCGGCGTCTTCGGGTCGCCCTTCATGCTGGTCGACGACGAACCCTTCTGGGGGTTCGACCGATTCGACCACATCAGGAAGTGGGTGGCTTCGGGCCAATAAGGCTGGGCCCGAGCGCCCTTATTCCGCGTCGGGCTGTTGCGACGGCTCGGCGCGCGCAAAGGCGTCAAGCACCTCGCAGGCCTCGACGATACGCAAGATGGTGGGCATGGCACTCAGATCGCATTCAAAGCGGCGTGCGTTGTACACCTGGGGTACAAGCAGCACATCGGCCAGCGTCACCTGATCGCCATGGCAGAAACGCCCGGTTTCGGGGTTGCCGGCGAGCATGCCCTCGATGCCCGTCAGGCCCACATCGATCCAATGGCGATACCAGGCGTTCTTGGCGTCTTCATCGACCCCCATCTCGTGCTTGAGATGCTGCAGCACGCGCAGATTGTTCAGCGGGTGAATGTCGCAGGCAATGGTTTGCGCAATGGCGCGCACCCGCGCCCTGCCGGCCGCATCCGCGGGCAACAGGGCGGGCTCCGGGTGGGTCTCTTCGAGGTACTCGAGAATGGCCATTGACTGCCCGATGGCCACGTCGCCGTCGACCAGCGTGGGCACCAGCCCCGTGGGGTTCAATGCCTTGTAT
>JAEZGR010000151.1 GCA_023437255.1 Pseudomonadota bacterium
CAGGTGCACCGGGCGATCGGGTGACAGCAGATCACAGAGGGCCAGCAGTGATTGAACATGCTGTTCGACGCTGAAAGGAGTCTGGTTGGTGGAGTAGGCGGCGTTGGACAATGTGGCGCCTGATTCCTTCCCCACCGCCGCGGCATCGAGCGCAGTGGGCCAGCAGCCGGGCAGGCTCGGGGCGACAACGCGGAAGCGTTCCGCGAACGCCTGCATCTGCCAGCGCCAATAACGATAGTCGCACAGTGAGCCGTGGATCAGCACGAGCAATTCGCCCGTGCCCGCTTCGATGTGATGCATGGGTACGCCGGCGGCCAGGCTGGTGTGTTCGGACCAGGCAGGGGTGCTTGGAGAGGCAATATTCATAGGTGTAGAAGATCGTCGACGATCACCAGGGGGGTACCCTGCGTACAGTGTTCGATGCGGGCGTCCACCAGGAAGGCCCGTGCCAGTGTGGCAGAGTTCAGGGCTTCGCTGGCGGTGCCCTGGGCGATGACGGCGCCGTCCTGCAGCACGATGACCTGGTCGGCATAGCGCATGGCCATGTTCAGGTCATGCAGTACCACAACGGCCAACAGGTTGTGTGCGGCCGCAAGGTGCCGCAAGCGCTGCATGACGTGATGCTGGTAGTTGGGGTCGAGCGCCGCAAGGGGTTCATCGAGCAGCAAGACTTGCGGGCGATGCATCAGTGCCTGGGCGAGCCAGACGAGTTGGCGTTGGCCGCCCGAGAGCTCGTCGAGGTATTGATCCAGCAAGGGGGTTAGGCCGAGCTCCGTTGCCGTTTCCGCAATGCGCCCGCGACCGGCGGTGCCGTGTTGTGTGCGGTGGGCATGCAGCGCGACCAGCATGCTTTCGTAAACGGTCAGGTGCAGCGAGCCGGGTGCCGATTGTGGAAGGTAGCGGATCGCGTCTGCCCGCCGGGCAGCGCTCAGGGGCCGCAGGTCGTGCCCCCCAAGGTGCAGTCGGTCGGCGGCACACGGCACGATGCCCGCGATGGCGCGCAGCAGGGTGGACTTGCCCGCGCCATTGCGCCCCACCACGGCGACGATGCTGCCTTCATGGAGCGCCCGGGCGCTCAGCCCTTTCAGGACCGGGCGCGAGCCCAGCTTGCAGTGCAGCGCTTGCAGTTCCAGCGCCATCAGTAGCGCCTCCGGCGGGCCAGCACTGCGATGAAGAAGGGAATGCCGACCAGGGTCGTGACAATGCCCACAGGAATCTCGACTTGAGTGCTGAGCTGCTTGGCGCATACCGATGCACCCAGCAAAATGACAGCCCCGGTGCATGCGCTGGCCGGCAGGTACCACCGATGATCTTCACCCCAGAGGCGGCGCGCGATATGGGGGGCCACCAGGCCCACGAAGCCGATTACGCCCGCCAGTGCCACGGCGCTGGCGGCCAGCACGCTGATGCGCAGGAGTGCCATGCGTCTGACCCGGCGAGTGTCGACGCCAAAACTGGCCGCCCGCTCTTCGCCGAAGCGCAGTGCGGTCAGGCGCCATGCCTCGCGCATGGCCAGGGCAACACACGCCAGCACGAGGCCAGCGAGCAGCCCGACATCGGGCCAGCTGCTGTTGCCCACACTGCCCATCATCCAGTACAGCAGGTTCTGCAAGGCGGTGGCATCAGAGACGAGCTGAATGAGGGCGAGGAGGGCGTTGAAACCGAATACCAGGGCAATGCCGAGCAGCACGATACCCTGCCGGGGCATGCGCATGCGCCGTGCGGCCTGGTCGAGCATCAGGCAGCACAGCAGGGCCAGACAGAATGCATTGAAGGCAATGGCGTAGCGCGCGGGCAGACCCGGCAGGCCAACCCCCAGCGCAAGAGACAGGGCCGCGCCCAGGGCAGCCGCCGAAGAAATGCCCAGTGTGAATGGGCTGGCCAGCGGGTTGTCGAGCACGGTCTGCATCTCGGCGCCTGCCAGGCCCAGCGCGGCGCCCACCAGCACGGCCATGAAGGCCTGAGGCAGCCGCAGTTGCCAGACAATGAAGTGTTCGGTGGAGTCGCCCCCAGGCGCTGTCAGCGCCGCCCAGATCTGGCTTGCGGAAAGCGACGCAGCGCCGCTGGATAGGTCGGCGAGCAACAATGCGACGACGATCGCGGCCAGGGCGAGCAGCATCCGCGCGCGGGCAGCCTGCCGCCGGGCGGTCGGATGGCTCGCGTCGGCAGGCATCACTGCAGCAGCTGCAGCCTGCTCTTGGCGGTTTCTGCGGCGTGGGTCGCGGGGTATTCCTTGACGATGCGCTGCAGGGTGCTTCGGGCACCGGCCAGATCGTTCAGTTCGACCTGGCTGGCAGCGATGACCAGCAGGGCGTCGGGGGCGCGCGGATCTTGGGGTGCGGCGCTGATCATGGCCTGCAGGCCGCTGATCGAACCCTTGAAGTCCTTGACTGCGTACAGGCTGCTGCCGCGGTAGAAACGGGCCTCGTGTACCAGCGCGCTTTGCGGGTAGGTCTGGATGAACTGGGTGAGTGCGGATGCGGCCTGCTGATACTGACCGGCGCGGAAGCTCTGCATGGCCTGGTCGTACGCGCCTTGCTCGACTGGGTCGGACACCTGAATCGATGACGCCGATTCGGGTTCTTGCGCCTGCTGATTGCGCTGTGCCAGATGGCTCAGACGCTCGACCTCTCCGCGAAGCCGGGCCACCTCTTGCTGCAGATTCTCGATCTGGTCAGCCTGCTGCACACGGATCTGCCGACTCTGATCGACCAGCGTGTTGAGCTGCTCACGCAGGTCGAGGATGGCTCGGCGCGCCTGATCATCGGCAAAGGCGTGGGCGGGTGAGCTGCCCAGGGCGGCCAGCAACGCCGCACACAGCACGGTTTTTCGGGAATGGGAAAGGCAGAGGCGCATAATCGTATCCGTTCAATTGAAAACGCCGCGGCGGATCACCGCCACGGCGTCGTGCAGACAGCGGTGCCGATATTATTGCTGATAAACGATATCGGCGCGGCGGTTCTCGGCGTAATCGGCCTCGGTGTTACCCAGGGCGCGTGGGCGCTCCTTACCAAAGCTGATCGCTTCGATCTGGCCGGCGTTCACGCCCAGCAGGCCCATCATGCGCGAAACGGCTTCCGAGCGACGCTGGCCCAATGCCAGGTTGTACTCAGAACCGCCACGTGCGTCGGCGTGGCCTTCGATACGAATGCGCTGCTGCGTGTTGCCACGCAGATAGTTGGCGTGCATTTCGACCAGGCTACGGTACTGCTCGGGAATGGTGTAGCTGTCGAATTCGAAATACACGGAGCGCTGTTGCGCCAGCGGGCTTTGCGGGTTGAACGGGTCCATGATCTGACCCGTGCTGGCGCCGTCGGCTCCGGCACCGGAGGTGCCTGCCTGATCCAGGGGTACCGAGCTGCAAGCCGCCAGGGCGGCCGTCAGTGCGGCAAGGGTAAGGCTTCTTGCAATGCGCGAGCTCATTTGATTTCCTTAAAAAAAGTCACTCACTAACGTTCTAATCGGTGAACGGGCCCCAAACCGGTTCGCGGACCTTGCCATTCAGTGCGGAGAGCGTTTGTCGTACGCGACCGTCAACAGATGTGACGGCAAGTACGCTGCGGCCATCCTGTACCGAGCTGTAAAGGACTTGCATGCCATTTGGTGCAAAGCTTGGGGATTCGTCGTCAGGGCCTGCCGTGAGCAATTGCTCCGATCCGTTGGCCAGGTCCAGGAGACCGATTCTGAAAGCGCCGTTTCTGCGTGTAACGTACACCAAGTGGTTACCGTCAGGCGACAGGGCGGGTGAGATATTGTAACTTCAGTTAAAGGTGACTCGCTGTGCCTCGCCTCCCGAAACGGGTACGCGATAAATCTGCGGGCTGCCGCCACGGTCGCTTGTGAAGACCAGCGAGCTGCCGTCGGGTGTGTACTGGGGTTCAGTATCGATCAACGGCGAGCGCATAACGCGGCGCAGGCCCGAACCGTCGAGCCCCATCGTGTAGATTTGCGAGATGCCATCTCGTGAAAGCACCACGGCCAGTTGGTCTCCGGTGGGCGACCAGGCGGGCGCACTATTGTTGCCCTTGAAGTTCGCCACCGGGGTTCGTTGCCCTGTGGCGAGGGTCTGCACGTAAACCACCGGCTTGCCCAGCTCAAAGCTCACGTACGCGAGTTTGCTGCCGTCGGGCGACCATGCCGGCGAAATAATCGAGTGCTTGGAGCGCAGCATGACCTGCGGGTTTTGCCCGTCGGCATCTGCAATTTGTAACTCGTACGTGTCGCCGGCCTGCAACACATACGCGATGCGAGTCGAGAACACGCCGCGCACGCCGGTGATCTTTTCGTAGATACGGTCGGCGATACGATGGGATAGCCGGCGCAGTTCGCGCTCGGTGCCGGCGAAGGCCACCGCATCGAGCTGTGTCTGGCGGAAGTTGTCGACCAGGCGATAGCTGATGGTGTACTGCCCGCCTGCCTGCGTCACGCTGCCGTAGGCGAGGTAGTCGGCGCCGCGGCCGCTCCATTCTCCGTAGGAGATCTGGCTCTCGACATTCAAGTTGGCGCCTGTGGCGTTGACCAGTCGGAACTGGCCCGAGCGCGACAGGTCGGCACGGATGATTTCGGCGACGGTGCTGCCCTGAGCATCGCCGGCAAAATCGGCAATTGCGATCGGGTACTGTGTCGCACCCACGCCGGAAATATCGACGCGGAGTTGAGCCTGGGCCGGCGCAGCCGCCATGGCAACGGTGGCGGCCAACATGGCGCCCGCCCAACCGCGCCATGAAGCGGCATAGCTGCGTACTGCAGTGGCAGAGGTCATGGTCTGGATTCTCCTGTCATTCATACATTCGATAGACGCCGTCGACTTCGCGCGGGTAAGCGCCGCTGGGAGGACGGGGGAAGGGCGAGCATGCTGCAATGCCCTTGCGTACGGCTTCGTCAAAACCGCTGATTCCTGATGTGCGCTTGATCAGCACTTCCCGGACCGTGCCATCAGGGTTCAGGCTTGCGAGGAATTGTACTGTCGGATTGGCACTGCCCTGGCGGGGTGGCACGTTATAAATCACGCGCGGGCGGATACATGCACGAATCTTAGCGGCGTACCCGTCGCTGCCGCCGCCACCGCCTGCCTGATTGCGATCGGCCGTGCCTCCGGGGATACCGGCGGCGCCCAGGGCGTCGCCCCGCATGGCGGCGCGCAACTTCTCGCGGCGAGCGGCATCTTCCTTCGCCTTCTTCTCGGCGGCGGCCTTCTTCGCGGCGTCCTCCTTGGCCTTCTTCGCGGCAGCGGCTTTCTTTGCGGCCTCTTCCTTGGCTTTGCGTTCGGCTTCTTCCTTGGCT